>QMUN01000186.1 GCA_003660605.1 Thermococci archaeon | reverse complement strand
CCGCTTGCTGTACCGCTCGCAACAATAGTCCCCATGAAAGCTGTGTTTATTAAATCCTGTGGGTTTGGATTCTCCTTTTTAAGATGTTCAGTTTTCTTGTAAACAGGTAATGATTCACCTGTTAATACAGACTCGTCTGCAGAAAAATCCTGTACCTCTATCAATCTTATGTCTGCCGGGACTTTATCTCCGATATTCAAAAAAACTATATCTCCTGGAACTAATTTCTCTGCCTCTATCTCAGCTCTTTCTCCATTTCTTAAAACTTTTGCTTTAAATTTGATGTACTTCCTCAGTTTCTCCAGAGCTTTTTCAGACCTGTACTCCTGAAAAAATCCTAAAACAGAATTAAGAAAGACTATAGCCAGTATAATCACAGCCTCTGTTTTATCGCCAACAAAAGCAGCTACGATCGTGGCAAAAACCAATATATAAATAAGTGGATTTTTAAACTGTGACAAAAATATTTTAAGAGCACTCCTCGTTTCTTTTTTTTCTATGGCGTTATGCCCATACTTTCCAAGCCTTTTCTCAGCTTCTTTTTCGCCCAGTCCTTTTTTGGATGTATCAAGAGAAGATAGTAATTTTTCTATTGGCAGACTCCAGTATTCCATAGAAAAAATATTTCAGATGACATTTAAAGTTTTTGATATGGGAAACCTTTTAAAGTACTCTCCCTATTTTTATTATGAATAACAAGGTGCGTGATCCCCGCCAATTTTGATCAGAAAACGGAGGTTCTTCTATGCTTAGTTTACATGAAAAAAAAGTTCTTATAGCTTTAAGGGAGAATAAAGAAGATAGTGTAGAAAATACGGCAGAGAGGGCAGGACTGGACGAAGTCGCTGTAATGAGAGCTGCACTCTGGCTTTCTTCCAAGAATTTGATAAAAATTGAAGAAAAAACTGAGAAAATCGTCAAAATTACGGACGAAGGAAGAAAACTTTCGAAAAAGCTACCTGAAAGAGAAATATTAAGGAAGATAGGAAAAGGAATATTTCTCGATCAGATGCACCTGGAAAATGGAATTGCACTTGGATGGCTTAAAAAAAGAGGCTGGGCCAGAATTAAGAGGATAGAAAACAGAAATTTCTTGGAAGTTACCGAAGAGGGTAAAAATTTCTTAAATAAAAAAACGAAAGATGAAAAAATTCTGGAAAAATTACAAAAAGACAAGATGAGCCTCCATGAAATTCCTAAAGACGTTCTGAACATTTTAAAATCCAGAAAAGCCATAGTAATAAAAGAGAAGATCAAAAGAAATATTATCCTGACAGATCTCGGGATTCAGGAAATAAAAAAAGGCATAGTTCTAAAGGAAGAGATATCACAGTTAACGCCAGAAATAATAATAAAACAGTCATGGAGAAATGCAGAATTTAAAAAATTCAATATAAAAACAGATGTAAAGGATATACACCCTGGAAAAAAACACTTTGTAAATCAGGCTTTGGAGTATGTAAGGAGCATCTGGATAGAGATGGGTTTCAAAGAGATGAAAGGTCCTATAGTGGATACACAGTTCTGGGTATTCGATGCTCTTTTCCAGCCGCAAGATCACCCTGCCAGAGATATGCAGGATACATTCTTTTTAAAATATCCTGAAGAAGGTAACCTTCCAGAAAAAGAACTGGTAGAAAGGGTAAAGAATATGCATGAAAATGGAATAATGGAAGGCTGGGGATATAAATGGGATGAAAAAATAGCAAAAAAACTCATTTTGAGAACGCACACTACAAGTTTATCAGCAAGAACATTAGCGAAGTTAAATAAAGACGATATTCCAGCTAAATTTTTCTCCATAGGAAAAGTCTTCAGGAATGAAACATTAGACTGGAATCATCTAGCTGAATTTTACCAGACAGATGGTATTGTTGTAGACGAAAACGCCAGCTTCAGGCAGCTTCTGGGGTACTTAAAAAGGTATTTAGTAAAGATGGGATTCAAAAAATTTAGATTCAGACCCGCATACTTTCCGTACACGGAGCCGAGTGTTGAAGCAGAAGTATTTCATCCCATGAAAAAACAGTGGGTGGAGTTATTTGGAGCTGGAATATTCAGACCCGAGGTGGTAGTTCCTCTCCTCGGAGAGGATATACCTGTGCTTGCATGGGGACCTGGTCCTGAAAGAATAATAAGAGAATACTGGGATATCGTGGATCTGAGGGATCTCTACAAAAATGATCTAAAACAACTGAGAGAATTAAAGTTATTTTTCAAAAGGTGAGAAAATGCCCACAATAACCATTGATAAAAAAGATTTACTGGAATTGATTGGAAAAGAAGTAGATGATAAGATTTTGATGGAGAAGATACCGATGATGGGAACAGAATTAGAAAGTTTTGATGATGAAATAACAGTTGAAATATTTCCTGATAGACCTGATATGCTATCTGTCGAGGGATTTGCTTTGGCACTTCAGGGTTTTTTGAATATTAAGACTGGATTATATCATTTTGAACTCAGTGACTCTGAATACAGAGCTTCTATAGATGAAAAGGTAAAGAAAGTGAGACCCGATGCTGTATGTGCAGTTGTAAAAGATATAGAGCTAAATGATGCTGCTATCAAATCTCTGATGCAGGTACAGGAAAAACTGCATCTCACGCACGGAAGAAACAGAAAAAGGGTGGCCATAGGCGTTCACGATCTTGATAAAATAGATTTTCCTGTTTGCTACACAACAATGCCAAAAGATTACAGATTTATACCTTTAGAATGCAGTGAAGAGATGAATCTTCGGGAAATACTCCAGAAACATAAAAAAGGAGTTGAATATAAGCATCTTCTGGAGAAATATGAGGAGTATCCTCTCTGGATAGACTCCAAGGAACAGGTTTTATCAATGCCTCCTATAATAAACTCGGAGCATACAAAGGTAACGGAAACTACAAAAAGTCTTTTCATAGATATCACAGGATACGGGCTCAAATACCTCAAACAGGCTTTGAACATTCTTATAATGAGTCTGGCAATTAGAAAGGGAAAAATCTATTCT
>QMUN01000185.1 GCA_003660605.1 Thermococci archaeon | reverse complement strand
TACAGGATGGAGATTTTCATCGGAGAAAACGGTAGAGTTAGCAAAACTGGCAGTTGAAACTGGAGTCTTCGTTTTGTGGGAATTGAGGGGAAGTAACTTCAATAACATAAACATTACGAAAAAACTCAGAGGAAGAAAGCCTGTAACAGAGTATCTTAAGACTCAGGGGAGATTCAGGCATCTTTTCAGACCTGAAATAAAGCAAGACGTAATAGACAAGATACAGAGAGATATAGACGAGAAATGCAAGCGCTTTGGCGTTGATCTATAAACTTCCTTTTTCTATTCTTTTTTTCAAGTTTTGAATTTCTATTAATCTTTTTTTATTGAAAATATGAGCAATCCTTTCAAAGGCCTCTATTCTGTGGACCACACTGTTAAGATAAGAAAATACATCCCCTGAGTATAAGATCAGATTATATTTCAAAAATTCTTTTGATATTTTTTTTGGAGAGTATCCTTTGAGTCTGTATTCTATGATCTTTCTGGAAACATTCTTGATTGGACATTCGCAGTATGGATAATCTTTGCAGTCACAGTTAAAAAACTCCAGGATCAGAGGTTCCACAATCTTAATATCCTTGGGTCTTGCCATGGCTTCCAAAACTTCTCCTGAAAATAGTTTTGCACTTTTTAATTCCAGAGTGCTCTGAAGGGTGTTTGTTATATAAACGTTTTCAAATCTTTCCAGGAAAACTATACCTTCTAAGATGTCTTTATTGAGATTTTTCCTGATAAATTCAGCTTCTTTTATATTTAAAAAAGAAATTGAAACAGCTTTTCCATAGAGTGTAGGTTTTTTATTTTTTACTAGTCTAAAATCCTCTAATATTTTTATTTTATTAAGATCCATGGGCTGCAGAGAGTTTCTGTTGAACTCCTCAAGCTTATCTGAAGAACAGCAGAGGTTTGCAAGAAGATTCTCCAGTACCATGTCTTCGGTATATTTTACCTCCACATTCTCGTCAGAACTTTGAAGAAGTTCAAATGCTACCTTGTCCTCTGTAGTTTCTCTATAATCTTTTAAAGGATCAATTAAAAGGTAAACCTTTCCTTTCTCATGAAAATCAGGTCTTCCAGCTCTTCCGAGCATCTGATGAAACTCTCTCGCTTTTAAAACATTTATTCCCATCTGAAGAGACTCGAATATCACCTGAGAAGATGGGAAATCCACTCCTGCTGAGAGAGCGGCTGTCGTCACGACGCATTTAATTTTCTGATCCCAGAACTTTTCTTCTATATTTTTTCTCTCGACATATGAAAGTCCCGCATGGTAGCTTCTTGCTGTTATTCCTCTACTCTGGAGATAGGAAGCTATCTCTCCGCATTTTCTTCGTGAATATGTAAAAACTATACTCTGCCCATGGTATCCTTTCTTTGATATCGTTTCCCACTCTTTTTTTGCAAGTTTTCTTATTATCTCCTTTTTTTTGTTTTCCTGAGTAAAGATCAAATGCCTTTCTAAAGGTATTGGCCTTTTATCGTATACAACAGGTTTTAGATCGAGATCTTTTGCCAACTCGATTACATTGCCTATCGTTGCAGACAATCCAATAAACTGGGCTTCTGGGTATATTGTTCTCAATCTTGAGACAAGACCATCAAGTCTCGCTCCTCTCTCTTCATCATCCAGCATGTGAAGCTCATCAATTATTATAGTCCCTATCTCTCCAAGATATCTTCCGGATCTCAGTAAAAAATCTATTCCCTCATATGTACCAACAATTATCTCTGCATCTATATCTGTATCTATTATAGGAAATTCTTTTGTCTTTATTCTTGAGATTCCAACTCGCAGGGCAACTCGAAAGGAATAATTCCTTTTAAACTCTTCGTATTTTTGATTTGCTAAAGCTACTAAAGGTACAAGAAATAAGAGTTTCTTACCTTTAGAGATATTTGGTACTCCAGCAAGCTCACCTATTAGGGTTTTTCCCGAAGCAGTTGCTGAGGCTATTAAAAGATTTTTGCCTTCAAGAAGCCCGTTATCTATTGCCAAAGACTGGGTAGGAAAGAGTTCTTTAATTCCTCTATTTTTTAAGCTCTTTTTAAGAAAATCTGGTATGTTTAAAGATTCTATTTTCTTTCCTCTGTAAGAGTGTGCCTCTATCTCATCGAACTTTGTTATCTCAGGATCCAGATCAAACCTCGGATCAAAAAGCCTCAGAACTTTGTCAACATCTTTTAATCTCTTCAAGACTTTCAAGATCCCTTCACTTGAATCTATATTTCTGTACCTCATCTCTCTGAATATCTCTTTTTTAGCACAGGTTTCGCAGATTGTTTCTCCATGATACGTGTATCCTTTTTTCATAGTATTGATCTTTCCCTCTATCAAGCAGAATCTGCAGAGACTTATTTTATCGTAAGAGAGATTAAAATCTTCAAGCATCTCCTCCATTTCTTTGCACTCTTCTGCTGTATATATATCTCCATCTCTGAGAAGATTTATAGCATCTTTAGGTTTTAAAAGCTCTTCTCCCATTCTGAACCTCTTTGGCCTGTAACCTTTCGATGTCTCCTCCAAAATAAGATTGAATTTTTTTACTTCTTCATTCTCTTTTTTATAAACTTCAAACTCGTTCTTCTTATTTCCTCTTTTAATAACTATCATTGCCTCTATAAAATATGAGAAGATTTTAAAGGTTGGTGTAATTTTTCCTATTTCACAGCTATTTTCATCAACCATATGTCCGAGTTTTCAGGAGCCCATATATTGGCAAGGAGGACAAATTCATTTTTTCCAGTTTTTATCATTGGACCTCCAAAGCTGCTTCCCTCGGTGCCGTATAACTGATCACAGATTTCTTTTCCATCTTTATCCGTCTTTACAAGGAAAATAGTGGGAGTACCCTCTTCATTTATGAACGTGTAGCCAGCTATTACATATCCATTATGCATCTCTAAAACTGAAAAAGCATAATCTTCCATGTAATTCTCAATATGTTTTGTTGGAGCTTCGGAAATATTATGTCCATAAGTTTGCATCCATATTTCCTC
>QMUN01000184.1 GCA_003660605.1 Thermococci archaeon | reverse complement strand
TCAGCAAAAAATATAAATATATAGAATACAAGATAAGGTACGTGATAAAAAAACTCAGAAAATTAAAAACGATCTTCCCCATCACAGTTCTTTTACTTAGTTTGTTTTGTTGCATTGCTCCTTCAAAGGATAATATCGATGCAATAGTTGTATGGCAGCATTATGATAATGGATGGGATGTCTGGTACTCAATATGGGACGATACAAAACAAAAATGGTGGACACCTCAAGATACAGCTTATTTCATATCCAAGATGGAAGGGGACGATTTTGATCCAAATATAGAGTTCGGACCAAGAGATTCAGCTATTGCTGTCTGGTCAAACCAAAATACTGGAGATATCTATTTTTCAAAATGGGACTCTATCGCATTACAGTGGTCAAAGGAAAAAGCCATAGATGAGATAGAGGGACTGGACATAGACCCTGATATAGCTTATAACATGGATGGAAACGCAGTATGCATCTGGGTAAATATCAACAATGACAAAAGAAGCATACTTTATTCTGTTTATGATGGATTAAACTGGAGCGAAGCAAAAATTTTAAGCGACAAAGTTAAAAACCCCTCTCTTCCAGAGATTTCATTCAACTATGAGTACGGATTAAATGCAATGGCAGTATGGATAGATGAAGATAAGCTTTTTTATTCGAGTTTTACTGGGATATGGTCAGAACCTGTAGAAATTTCCGATGGAGAAGGAGATACGAGCAATTTTACAATCCTGAGATGTGGGATATCTGAGTATGGAACTGTTAAATCTGTCTGGAGTTATAACAATGAGATATATTACTCAAGAGATTCTTTCCCTGAAATAATTGGTAAAATAAAAATGCCTGAATGTGATAATAACTCAAAGGATCAGCTCATGGTAGTCTATATAAATGAAAATAATCTCTGGTCTTCCTTTGAAGGAGATAATTTCTCAAGCAAGTTTGCCGCAGACTCTAAGGATAATGATCACAGACCAGCTGTTACATTTCTGGAGAGTGACAGGGCTTTAGCGGTGTGGTGGAGCGATAAACACGATAGGGAAATATTCTACTCTAAATGGGATGGAAAATGGAGAGATGCAAAACCTATAGTTCCACGGTACCTTGAAGGTGAGGATAAAAATCCTGAGATATCATCGCCGAGAAGAAATCTCCCTCCTCCAACAACAACTCCGATAGAGGAAAGTCCTGTACCTCCTACCACCACCCCAGCACCTCCCGTTACTACCACTCCACCCCCATCATCTCCTGTCTCCCCTGTACCAACATCCCCATCGCCTTCATCTCCCCCGATAACAACAACACCCCCCAAAGAAAAATCGATCCTCACCCCGATCTCCTCAACTTTCACTGTTTCTGAGAAGATAGTGGAGATCAAGATACTTGTGGGGGAGTATATAGAGGGATCTAACAGGATATACGATCTTGAAATATTTTCAGATCTTCAGAATCCAGAATGGAAAAATGTGGAGATTATAGAGCCTCCTCCAGGATGGAGTTCTGAAAAGATAGAGAATGGTATAAGGGTATATGGGAACGAGCCCCTACCCATAAATAAGGAGATCAGATTCAGGATAAGAGTGGATGGGGAGATAGGAGATCAGATACTCATTCATGCCACGGATAAAGATCATGAAAATATGGGATTGATAATAAGTGAACATGTGAAACCTGATCTCACTGTAAAATTCATAATGGATCCCCCTGTGCCTTTCGTAGGCTCTCCAGTTCATTTCGGTATAATAATCACAAATGAAGGGGGGGCAGAGGTAAAAGAGTCATTTAAGGTATCTCTCACAGTTAATGGAATCGAACTTTACCTCTCTACCTTCAATGAAGGACTCGAACCTGGAGAATCTACTATTATTTCCTTTGATTGGGTATGGGAGTGGATAGGGGAGCTTCAGATAAAGGCTACTGTTGATACTGAAAATGTCATTGAAGAATCCAATGAAGAAAACAATTCATATGAAATTACGGTGAATAATAACTTTACAGCACCTGATCTCACCATAACAAAGGTATATCTCTTAAAGGAAGTCTATGAAGGGGATTCTGCCATGATCTATATCGAAGTTTCAAACATTGGGGCAACTGAAGCGAGTGGTTTTACAGTAACACTCTCAATATTTGAAAATGTGTACGAGAGCGGTGTTATTGCTCTTAGGGCTGGAGAGAAAATGAATGTTACTTACTATTATACATTCCCCGATCCTGGCGTTTATACATTCAAGGCAATAGTGGATCCTTGGAATATTGTCTACGAATCAAACGAGGAGAATAATACAAAAGTCTTCAATATTAACGTAAAAGAGAGACCTTTATCGGATCTAGCTGTTTCATATCTCAAGGTTTACTACTCTGTTGTTACTAACGAGGTTACACAGATGTATCTGGATAAGGCAGATATAACAGTTAAGAACTTTGGTCTGGGAGACACTCCTAAAGACAAGTTTATAGAGTTATCTTTCTTTTTAGACAGTCCTGAAAATATTATAGCTACATATATATACGAGGACTTTCTAATGAGTGGAGAGCAGTTTAATTATACATATAATTTCAATAAGCTTCCGATCAGTTACGGTCAGCATACACTCGGTGTTATCGTGGACTATCGGGATATAATAGTGGAATCTAATGAGGACAATAATGTCACTCAGGTTGTGTTTCCGGAGCAAGCATGATAAAGATAGGATGTTGTGGTTTCAGCATGTCAAGAGAGAGATATTATAAGAATTTTGATACAATTGAGATCCAGAGAACTTTTTATAAAATGCCAAAGGAAGAAACTTTAGAAAGATGGAGAGAAGAAGCTCCAAAAGATTTTGAGTTTGTTGTAAAGGCATATAAAGCTTTAACACATCCACCTCAGAGCCCAACATGGAGAAAAGAGAACAAGCCAAAAGAGTGTGGGTATCTAAAACCTATAAAGGAAAATTTTGATGCATGGGAAAAGACTAAAAAAATTTGTAAAATTTTAAGATCTGAAACAGTTTTGATACAGTGTCCTCCCTC
>QMUN01000183.1 GCA_003660605.1 Thermococci archaeon | reverse complement strand
TTGCTTTTTCTCTTTGCTGTTCTAAGAGTTTGCGATCGGTGATGTCTATGGCAAGTTCAAATCTCACATCACGACCGTCTGGCCATTTTATTATTCTGTCAGCTATCATATAATCTCTGTTGAGAATTGGATTATGATACTCCCACCTATATGTTTTGCCTTTTTCTTTCAAGATTATCTCGTTTGTGCAAAATTCACAAGGAGATTCCAATCCTTGAAATTCTTTGTAACAGATGCCTCCAACAGGGTCTTTTTGGAATGCATTCTTAAAGGCTTTGTTCACATACAATATTTTATAAGTTTTCGGATCAGTAACATAGATTATCTCGTTTATGCTGTCAAATATTGACAAAAACTGTGCTCTTTCAAACTGCAAAGTCTCCTCAGCGTATTTTCTCTTTATTATTATTGCAATCTGGTGCGAGACAAACTCCAAGAGTTTTATGTCTTCTTCTGTGTAAGCTGAAGCATCCTTGTAACTTTGCACAGTGATCACACCCACAACTTCTTTGTCAGTTTTCAGGGGAACACCCAACCAAACTTTTGAAAGAGTTCCAATTGGCTCTATTTTTCCAGCTTTAGTTAATTTTTCTATTATTTTTTCTGTGGCAAGTAGGGATTTTCCTGTTCTAATTACGTAGGCAGTAAGAGTTTTACCTAAAGGAAAAGATGAATATTTATCCTTTTCATCCACTTTGTAAGTAAAAGAAAGAGTATCATGTTCTTTGTCGTATAAACCTATAAGGAAATTTGTTGTATCAATGATCTCACCCAGATATTTTCGGATCAAAGGGAATAATTCTGACAGATCTTTGGTGATACTTACAGCATTGGTAATCTTATACAGAACTGATCGAATTTTCTCCATCTTCTTTTTTTCTGTGATATCAATAAGAGATACGATGGATTGTTTTGTTCCTGGAATTAAATCAACATTAAGAAGCATATAAAGAATATTTCCATTTTTGTTGATAGCTCTGAATTCATACTGTTTCGGAACTTCTTTAGGATTCACTCTACGCTCTTTGTGGTACTCCATCATCTTTTTCAAATCATCCGGATGAACAAACTCAGTCCACTTCATTTTACCTTCAATTTCTTCTTTTGAGTATCCAGAGAGCTTTTCAAATCGGGAATTGGCCAGAGAGATCGTGGCATCTTTCTCAAGGATAGCCATGGCAGTGCCTGTATTTTCAAATGTTGTTCTATATTTCTCTTCGGATTCTCTTAACTCTGCTTCCATCTTTTTTCTTTCTGTTATATCTTCCCCCGAACTGAGGATACCAATAATATTGCCAGCTTCATCTTTCAATACAGAGTTGTGCCATGCGATTATTCTTTCTTTACCGCTTTTAGTTAAAATGACGTTTTCATTATATTCAACTGGCTCTATTTCTCCTGCAAACAACTTTTTCAAAACTGTTTTCACTTCATCTCTATTTCTTTCTGGAACGAAATTATCAGTCCAATTTTTACCAATGATCTCCTTTTCTTTATATCCTAAAATCTCACAGCCTCTTTTATTTATAAGAGTGACTTTTTGATCAGCACCAACAACTATAATCATAACTCCCGCAACATCAAGATATTTTTGCGCTCTGTCTCTCTCTTCTTTTAATACTTCCTCCGCTCTTTTTCGCATGTTAATTTCATTAGTTAATCTAAGAGTACTATACGCGTAAGCCGATAAATCTAAAGCAATCTGCCATAATAATGAAAGTATTTGTTTGAATTTTTCTATGGGCATCTCAGGCATTTTTTCAAAAGCCGCTAACATAGCATCAACGTCTGCACCAATTTCTTTTCCATACTCCCTAATTCTTTTGGCATCAACATCCATTGTATTACTTTGACCTATAAACCAGTTGGCAATGTGCTTTCCTCCAACGACTATGGGAACACATGCCTCCAAAAATCCAATACTCTGACAGGAATGCATAGCAGGTTTCATGCTCTCCTTTACTTTTTTGCTGAGTGTAATACCAGATTCTGTGCAGTTCTTTTTTCCTTTTACAGTCTTACGAATAAGACGGCATACTTCACAATAATTGCTTTCTTTTGTTATGGGATTACAATCAAGGTCAAGAATTATAGAGGCTACACCTAAAGCATGGGCAAATGCATCCTGAATCTTCTGTAAGATTTCAATATCAATTATGTCCGTTAATTTTAATTCACTAACTTCACTTAGGGGCTGTGTCAATGCAGTCAATCTATGTTCAAGTATCTCCTCCATCTTCTTTCGCTCTGTAATATCACGAATAACGGCCAATAAATGTTTTTTACCCTCATAATCGAATTCACTTCCTCTAACCTCAACATTAAATTGGGTTCCATCCTTACGAATATCCACTGATTCTGCATGAAATACCCCAGTTGCCTGAACATCTCTCTTGAATTTTTCAAAAAGATAATAATAATCAGGGCGGACTATGTCTTTGCCAGAGAGTTTTATCAGCTCTTCATAAGGATAACCATACATCTTGCATGCTTGAGGATTGGCTTCTACAATATTGCCATTCAGATCAAAGATAAGGAGTGAATCTGTAGTAGAATTAAATATACTACGATACCGTGCTTCGCTCTTTCGCAATCCCTCTTCTGCTTTTTTACGTTCTGTGATATCTTTGTCTACACCGCGGTAACCTAATAGCCCACCTTTCTCGTCTATTATTGGTATGCCATTAGTCAGAAGGCAAATTTTCTCTCCTTTTTTAGTCAAGTTCCAGTTCTCCAGATCAACGATCGGTTTCTTTTCAGAGACAAATTTCTCGAGAATCTTGCCAATACGCTCTGCTTCCTCTTTCGGCATCAGTTCGAGAGGTGTTTTTCCGATGATCTCTTCGGGATCATATCCAAGGATCTGCTTTACTTTTCCAGATGCAAACGTGTATCTTCCATTTTTATCAACTTCCCAGATCCAGTCCGCTGAACTTAATGCAACATCACGGAATCTTTTTTCTGATTCTTTCAGCTTCTCCTCCGCTTTCTTTACTTCAGTAATATCTTTATA
>QMUN01000182.1 GCA_003660605.1 Thermococci archaeon | reverse complement strand
TATCTAGATTTCTCATCAACTTTATAAAAAAAACTGGTGAGGTGACACATTCCAGAAAGCCAAACTTTTTTTTGTTATCAAGAGAAGAAACGTAGGTAATTTTTTCGAATATCCTTGTTTTCTCTCCCAAATTAAAAATTATTTTTTGGGTATTCTCAAACGTATTGGCTCTTAGACATAGAACAAACTTATAACACTCCTTAGCGGGATAGGGAAATATATAAGGTTTTTTTTCTATTATTCTTCTTTTTATCAGTTCTCTCAGACTCTTTTTTAATTTAAAATAAGAAAAAAGATTTCCATGTTCTTTTTCATATTTTTGTATCTTTTTAAGATTACAGTTAAGATTTCCTGCTTGAAAATGATCTATAATTCTCAGATCCATAAGAGACAACCTTCTCTCGTATTTTCCGAAATTTAAATCTGGAATCTCTCTATCTTTTAAAAGATTATCAAAACTGGGAATAGAGGAAGCCTGTTTGCCGTTGCCTTTAATAAAAACAGGGTACCTCCAATAATACTTGTGATGTCTTTTATAGATTATATAACTATATACGATCCCCTTATCTACAAGATAATCCAGTATTTCCCGTATTTTCTTGTTATCATCACTGTAAAAACTTACCAGGTAAGAAGAAAAACATATCTCAACTAAAGAAAAAGATTCTCTGTAAGATCTAATACTTCTAAGAATTTTTTGCAGATATTCGTCTTCGCAATCAAAAACTATAAATGCATAGAGTATATCTATCTCATTTTTACACAGTCTACCATAATCTATCTCAAAATTGTTCTCTGTAAGATACCCCTGTCTTGTAAGTTCTCTTTTAGCTATTGTCGGGTAAGTTCTATCTTTGAATCCCGCAATATTTATAAGGTCTTTATTGGAAATATAGGGATTTTTTGAGAGTTCTTGAAGTAGAAGGATTCTATTCTCTGTCAGCTTTTCAGTACGCATAGATAATACTCATGATATATCTTTAAAAAATTTTTTAATATTCATTTTTTTCTTATCCATATATCTCTCTGCGGGAAAGGTATCTCTATTCCTTCTTTGTCCAAAGCCTGTTTTATCAGTTTCAAGAGCTCTATCTGTGTTTGATAAGCATAGTCATTGGGTGCCCATACCTTTATTGTAAGATTAACAGATGAATCTCCCAGCTCATTTACAAATATAAGAGGAGCAGGTTCTACAATAACGTATCTATGATCCTCAACAACTTTTTTTATAACATTTATAGCATGCTCTACCTCCTCTTTATAGGCTATTCCCACAACTACCTCAACCCTTCTTATCTCATTAGAAACCTTGTTTTCTATTACAGAATTGAAGAGTTTTTCATTCGGGATCCTGACAAGGTTGCCATCCCATGTTCTTATTCTTGTTGATAATATATCTATCTCTGTGACTACTCCCTCTACGTTTTCTATTGCGACTGTATCTCCGATCTTTAAAGGCTTGTCAAAGTACATAAAAACACCGGAAATTAAATTGGATACCACTGTTTGGCTGGCAAATCCCAGAACTATACCAAGAACTCCCCCCGCCACAAGTAATCCGGAAAATTCAATTCCCAAATTGTTTAGAGCCATCATCACAAAGATTATCACTATAAAGTAGTAAATTATTTTTTTGAATGTATCCTGTCCGTGTCTGTCCAGCCTTTTTCTGCTCCATTTCCATGCTAAATGAGAGAAAAACTTTGCAAGAAAAATCCCGATAATCAAAATTATCAAAGAAAGTATCCAGACGCTTAAGCTGTGTCCGAATATTTCTTTACTTTCTATTTCTTCAATAATATCCATAAGTTCTATCATCAGTATCCCCATACCATGGTATATTTTTTCTGAATACCAATATCCTTTATAAGTCTTTCAATTTCCCTTAAACCTTTTACTGCTTCAGATTTTGATACTGTCAGTCCCAAGTTATTTAAAACAAGATCGAGTGGAGGATAGTAGATTTTTTTATCACAGTAAAGATGAAATTTTGCTGGAAAAACTATTTTTTTAATTTCCTGCCATTCCTTTGTTTGGTTTTCTATCTTCAGACTCAGAATAGCTGTGTCCTCTTTTTTTCCGATCTCAGACTCAAAATATCTGCAGAGGATCCCCGATTCTACGGGTCCATAAAGAGTATATTTCTCCTTCTGGATATATATCGTCTCCAGAGGGATCCATTTTTTCTTTTTTAATGCCCTGACCTCTATATCATAAGGAGCAGTTACCTCAAGTTTTATTTTGTCACCCGGTGCTATAACTAACGGAATTCTGAGCTTTAGCTGTAAATAATTAGATATTCCTGAGGATACTATCGGAAACAAATCGAAAATTATCTTTTTTCCAAAGACTACCTTTTCGATCCCGTTTCTTCTATAAATGTATCTTCCATTGTCTTCTTCTATCTCAATACCAAATTTCTTTATATCGAACATTCAAACACTCTTCACAACACTGTATCCGTCCAATTCCTCTATATTTATAGCATACGGCACAGACGTTTTTATATCTTCCACATGCGTGATAATCAGTATCTGTTTAAAATGGTTCTGTAGTTTATATAGTGCTTTCAATAGACTCTGCCTCCTCTCAGAGTCAAGACTTGAAAAAACTTCATCAAGAAAAAGAGATTGTACATGTGAAAAACCGTGTTCGGATGATAAAGAAACCAAGACTCGTGAGATAGCTATTCTCAGAGAGAGATTTATCAGATCTCTTTCTCCTCCTGAAAACCTTGAAACAGGATAAAGCTCATTATCATATCCAACTAATATCCCGTAATCATCATCCAGCTCTATCTCACTGTACTTCCCTTCAGTCATCTCGTCCACTAAGTAGGATGTCTCCAATGCTATTCTCGGTTTCAATCTATTCTGAATAGAGACAGGTATACTTGTAAAAGCTTCGGAAAGGATAGAATACTCTCTTATTTTTTCCTCCTTTTGCTTTATTCTAATCTCTATATCTTTTAATTCTTTTTTCTTATTTTCCAATTCTTCTATTCTTTTTTGAAGAGATTTCAGCTC
>QMUN01000181.1 GCA_003660605.1 Thermococci archaeon | reverse complement strand
GTCTATGACACCGTCGAGCCCTGCGAGAATTCCTCCGTCTTTTTCCATAACTGGAACTCCTCCTCCGCCGGAAGCTATCACAACAGTCCCTGCATCCACAAGAGCTTTTATGGCCTTAGCCTCTGCAACTCTTATAGGATCTGGTGATGGAACAACTCTTCTGAATGGTCTGTCTCCCGTAGGTTTCACTTTTTTTATCACATAGCCCGCCATCTTTTTTTCAAGGTATTCTTTTCCAGGAGGTGGATTTATTACATAACCATCTCTTGCAGCGAGTGCTTCCGCTTCTTCCTTCGTGAAAAAGTTACCTACTGGTTTCGACGGGTCTTCAAAGTCTGGATCGTCTTTCGATACGACTACTTGTGTGACTACCGTAGCGACAGGTATCTCCTTTCCTTCCAGGGCAATTAGATTTTGTAGTGTCTGCTGGATCATATACCCTATCTGTCCCTGCGTCATGGCACCTACAACATCCATCGGCATGGCAGGTACTTTATCTTTCGCTGCCTCCTGCTGCACCATGAGATTTCCGGATTGGGGACCGTTACCATGGGTAATGACCACTTCATAACCTTCCTTAATCAAATTCATTATTGCTTTACACGCTATATTAACATTTTTGAACTGCTCCTCACTCGTACCCTTTTCATGGGCCTGTTTGATGGCATTCCCTCCGAGGGCAACTACGATTGTTTTATTCATAAAATCACCTAAAAATAGTAAAAAATAAAAAATAAAACATTTTAGTATCTTCCGCTCATTATTGCAGCTAAAATACCTCTCTGAGCGTGAAGTCTGTTCTCTGCCTCGTCGATTACTATGCTTTTTGGGCTGTCAATGACCTCTGGAGTTACCTCGTATCCTGGTTTCACGTCGGCTGGCAGACAGTGCATGTAGTATGCATTATTTGTCTTTTTCATCTTTTCAGCGTCGCATGTCCACTCACCGGATTCTGTGAATCCCTTCAGCTGCTCTATGATTTTGTCTATCTGAGGCTCCTTTGTCTTTGGTGGGAGATACTCTATGCTTGTCCATCCCTTTGGATACACAATATCTGCACCTTCAAAGGCTTCTTCCATGTCATTAACAACTTCAAACTCCGAACCATTCTTCTCAGCGTTTATTCTGGCTTGCTCTTCTATCTTTGGATCTATATGGAAATCCTTGGGATAAGCAAGCGTTACATCTAATCCGTATCTTGTCATTAAGAGAGTGACAGAGTGTGCAACTGCAAGAGGTTTCCACGGACTTGGGGCATTTGCCCAGCTCATCACAAATTTCTTACCCTTCAGGTTATATGGGCCGATGTGTTCTCTTATAGTCATGAGGTCTGCCATAGCCTGACACGGGTGGTACATGTCACAGTCCATATCTATGACAGGGATGGTACACAGCTTAGCAAACTCTCTTATGAGTCCGTTTGCAGCACCGTAGACATGTCCTGCAGGTTTTCCAAAAATTCTAATAGCGAGCGCATGACCCATTCTGTCAAGAACTCCTGCTGCATCTTTTACACGTTCTCTGCTTTTTCCTTCGGGCGTGATTACTGACTCCTCTCCCAAGACAGGCATATAGGATGTTGAAGCATCCAAAAAGTGTGCATGTCCTCCTAATTCTGTCATATTAGCCTCAAAAGAGTTCCTCGTTCGCAATGAAGAGTTGTAGAACAGCATGAACAGAGTTTTCCTGTCCAATATTCTCGGCATGTATCCGTATGACCACATTGTCTTCAATTGATCAGCGATAGCCAAAACAGTGTCCAGTTCTTCCTTTTGCCATTCTTGCGTTGATATAAAATCCTTTCCAAACAACTTTGTTTTTGGTGCTACCATTTTACTTCCTCCTTCCACTTTTTAAAGTGGAGTACATCTTATAGTGAGTTCTACTTTAAAAATGTTTCGGTGGAAAGTTGAAATTTTAAAATAAAATTAGAGCTTATTTAATAAGTATGGATAAAAATCGATTTTTATACGAGATAGATGATCATGTAAAGTAAAGACTATTTAGGAAATATTCAGTAAAAAATCATCTATTTGGGTATGATTTATTTTTAGTTTGTATTTCCGATATTTAGCCGTAAAGCGTTTATACTCTCTTCATCTTGATGCAATCCCATACAGGACATACGTGCGTACAAAGTGAGCACCCATCGCATTTTTCTTCATCAACAGTCGGTAATCTTTCTTCATCTAATGTAATGGCATCATAACCACCGTCTCTACAAGATACGTAGCATAAACCACATTTGATACACTTAGTTTTGTCAATCTCCGCGACTTCTTTATGTGCAAAATCAAGCTCTGATAGACTCTCATGGATCTTTGGTAGGGCATGACCTATAATATCTTTTACAGATTCAATATCCTTCTCATACAGATAATTGGACAGTCCTGTCGTCAGGTCTTCTATAATCCCATAACCGCTACACATGACTGCTGTACACATCTGCATTGTAGTTGCACCGCACATGAGAAACTCGGCAGCGTCTCTCCATGTAGTTATCCCACCTATAGCCGAAAGTGGTAGGCCGACACCTTTAGCCAACTGTACTGCGATTCTTAGAGATATTGGTTTGACACTGGGACCTGAGAAACCACCGAATGTGGAGTGCCCTTTAACAGATGGTTTTGGCTCCATTGTATTAAGATCAATGCCCATCATTGATAGTACGGTATTTATGGCTGATAGGGCATCTGCACCATTTCTTTTTGCTGAATTTCCTATGGATATAATATCGGTAACGTTCGGCGTAAGTTTGACCATTACCGGCACTTCAGCTACTTCCTTTACCCATTTCGTTACATCTCCTGCCAATTTAGGATCCTGTCCAATAGCTGAACCTATACCGCCTTCAGCCATGTGAGGACACGAGAGATTTAATTCGATCATATCTGGCCCGGCAGGCTGCACTTTTTGAACCAACTCATGCCATTCATCAGGATCTGCAGGTGCCATGAGACTTGCAACAAGCAATTTATTTGGATATTTTTCTTTTGTTTTTCGTATTCCTGGTAGCCACTCATCTAATCCTCGATCACTGATCTGTTC
>QMUN01000180.1 GCA_003660605.1 Thermococci archaeon | reverse complement strand
GAGTTTGCATTAAACCCAATTTTTACAATTTCTTTACCCTTCAATTTTACAGTCAAAGTCTTTTTCATTCTATTCAGTTCTTCTGCAAATTTCTCAATTCTTTCATTAAAACTTTCAAGCTCTTTTTCTCTTGTAAATTTCTTTATAAGCTCAAGATCCCAGATATCTATTATTATGTTATCTCTGCTCATATTGATCGAATTCTTTTCCAGATTTATCTTTATGGATCCATCTTTTACTAGATCCAATATTTCTAAGGCCTTCATAAGCAACTTCATCATCAAAAATAAAAGAGAGATTTATTCTCTCTTTTTCAAAGGCGAAAAAGATACTGTAGTCTCGCCATCTATAGTTAGTTTATCGAACTTTATCCTTATTTCTACCTCTCTTTCTCCAACTAACTCTGCAATCTCTTCTATCCTCGCCTTCGGAAGAATCTTCTCCCTGGCATCAACAATGAGATCTACGATCTCTTCAATCTTTTCTTTAGAAATCTCAGGGAGTTTTGGTTTGAGTTCTTTTAAGGTTTCCAGTGCTTTTTCTAAATTTTCTATTGTTTCTTTGTCTACCATAGCTTTTATTTCTATACTTTTTCCTCCTTCTTTAATTTCTGTCTCTGCCTTTGCCATATTTTCACCTCTTTTTCAATAGGATCATCCTATTATTTTGTCGTCGACATAAGGTATTAATTTCAGCCTTTATAAATCTTTCTATTGTGTCGGCGACTTAAGGTAAAAACTATATAAGGTTTATCGAAGATGAACAACATCTCCTGCATTTATCTTTTTTCCATTATCCAAAATTAAGAATCCGTTTTCATCTATGTCTATCGCTTTTCCGGAAAGAGTTTCTGGTATTGTTTCTACTATAACATTTTTGCCCAGCGTACAGGAATTTTGCTTCCATTCTTCAGTTATCTTAGAAAATTCTTTTTTTTCATATAAATTGTAATAATGTTTTATGTTATTAATTAAAACATCCAGAACTTCTTCCAAATTGAATCTTTTTTTACTTTCCATAAGCATGGATGTCCAGTTTTCCGTATTCATCTTTGATATATTAACGTTCAATCCTATTCCTATTATAACATTTTCAGAACTTTTTTCAAGAAGGATTCCGCAGATCTTTTTTTCAGATACTAAAAGATCATTAGGCCATTTTAATTTTGAATCTATTCCAAAAATTTTGAGCGTCTTCAAGACAGCCAATCCCGTATCCAATGATAGCAAAGAAGAAAAGAAGTTTGGCTTAAGTATTACAGAGATCCATAACCCTCCCTCAGGTGATTCCCATTTCCTGTTTAGTCTCCCCCTACCACTTCTCTGTTTTTTTGCCAATATTATTGTAAAATTTTCACATTTTGAAGCGATCTTCTTTGCATACTCATTTGTGGATTCTACTGTATCAAGTTTTATTATTTTCATTTTTGCATGGAATACATAAAAGCTCCGATAGCAGTAGTAGCAGCTACTATTTTAGCTTTAGATCCTGTTTTTCTTATCTCTTCTGCATATTTTTTGACTTCTTCAAGGATATTATATTGAGGAATGAAATGTGTTGTATAATCTCCCTTAATGAATTTTTCATGATTCATTACCACTTCATGAAAAGGAATATTTGTTCTAATTCCTGAGATCTGATACTCCCATAATGCTCTTTTCATTCTTACTATTGCTTCATTTCTGTTTCTCCCCCATATTATGAGTTTTGATATCATTGGATCGTAGGCAGAAGGTATCGTGAATCCCTGATAAACACCTGAATCCACTCTTACTCCAGGACCTCCGGGTTCAGCATATCTTACAATTTTTCCTGGTGCAGGCGTGAAGTTGTTTAACGGATCTTCAGCATTGATTCTGCATTCTATAGCATGTCCGTCCCCTTTTATATCTTCCTGTGTATAACTGAGCTCTCCACCTGAAGCAATATTGAGCTGTTCCTTGAGAAGATCAACCCCAGTTATTACCTCAGTTATCGGATGTTCTACCTGCAGCCTCGTATTCATCTCCAGAAAATAGAAATCTCCTTTTGAGTACATGAACTCTACAGTGCCAGCGTTTTCATATTTTGCAGCCCTTGTAGCTCTAACAGCTATTTCTCCCATTTTTTCTCTGAGCTCATCGTTTACAACGACAGAAGGAGTTTCTTCTATAAGCTTCTGATGTCTTCTCTGAACAGAACATTCTCGTTCCCTTACATGGATAACATTGCCATGTGAGTCTGCTAAAACCTGGAACTCTATATGCCTAGGTTCCTCGAGATACTTTTCTATAAATACCGCATCATTTCCAAAAGCTGATTTTGCAAGTCTCTGTGTCGATGCGAGAGCCTCTTCAAAATCCTCTTCACTGTTCACTGTCTTTATTCCTATTCCCCCTCCCCCTGCAGAAGCTTTTATCAAGACAGGATAACCACATTCTTTTGCCACATCTTTTGCCTTTTCCACATCTTTGATCTCACCTTCACTCCCAGGGATTATAGGAACATCTGCCTTTTTCATCGTGTTTCTTGCAACAATCTTACTGCCCATATCGATTATGGCCTTTGTAGGGGGTCCGATAAAAACTATCCCTTCTTTCTTACATATTTCTGCAAAATCTGGATTCTCAGCCAGGAATCCGTATCCTGGATGTATCGCCTCTGCTTCACTCTGATGAGCTATTTCGATTATCTTATCTATGTTCAGATAAGATTTTAAAGGAGGTGCTGGACCCAAAAGATACGATTCGTCAGCATATTTCCTGAATAAAGCAGTTTTGTCCGCTTCGCTGAATACTGCTACCGTTTTGATTCCTAACTCCTTACAGCCTCTCATTATCCTTATAGCGATCTCTCCACGATTGGCAATGAGAATTTTATTGAACATCTAATCACCGACAGCAAACAGTATACTATCCGGAGAAACTTCTTCCCCTTCTTTTACGAATATATCTTTTATGACTCCAGATTTTGGGGAGACTACTTCATTTTCCATCTTCATAGCTTCTAAAAGTATTACGACGTCTCCCTCTTTTACTTTATCTCCGTTCTTTGCCTTTATTTTTAATATAGTTTCCTGAATCCCTGCTGGTTCT
>QMUN01000179.1 GCA_003660605.1 Thermococci archaeon | reverse complement strand
GCCCATATAAGTATATCTCTATTCTTTTTAAAATTTTTGTGTAATATTCCTATTCTCAAGAAAAAATTAATCCCAGTACTTTCTCGTCCTTACATAATTCTTTTCAGCCTCGAGAATATCCTTTAGGAGTTCATCCTCATTTACTTGCATTTTTGCGAGGATCCTTGATGCGGTCTGAGGACCCACTCCTCTTGCTGCAAGAACTAAAGCAGCTTTTTTTCCATATGCAAGCATAAGATCCGCTGTTCTTTTGGCATTTATGACCAATTCTTCCTCCTCTTCTGTTATTTTTTGTTTTTTCAATCTTTTTTTCAGAGCTTTCATCGTTTCTTTCTCTTTCTTTGTGATTATAGCTAAAAATCTTGCCTGACATAATCTGCATCTTGGATATTCTTCCAGATTCTTTATTGTCATCGTAGAGTACCATTCTCCGCAGTGTACACAGAAAAGCTTTATTCTCTTGTTTTCCAGTCTCTTTTTCAAGAGCTTCAGTATCTCCTTCAAAGGTCTCTTCGGGGTCATTATACCGGAAGCTCCCATCTTTGCAAGTATGGGATACGCAAATGGTGACGGCTCCTTAGAATAAATTAAAGAAATCTCATACTTTCCTGAGGAGATCTTTTTCAAAATATTTTCTGTAGTTTCAACATCCAATTTTTCATTGAAAAGTTCTCTCAGAGTTTCTTCGTATATTGGCGAATCTTCAAATGTATAGAGCACCTTTTTTATATGAAAGCTCTCGGCATCTTTTGTTAAAGCACCAAAGCGTTTCGCTACTTGCGCAAGTTTCCACTGAAAAAGTGAGGATCTTTTTAATGTGAGTTCCAGAATAGGTTTCACCTGCTCTGGTTTTAAATTCATCAAAACTTCTTTTAAAATTTCCCCGTCTCCTCTTATAGGAAATTGAAAACATATTCTGTAAGGATCTGATCTCACAGCAATGCTTGTTCCAAATTTAGAAGAAAGAATGGATGATAAAATCGTACCTAAGGTCTCGTTGACAATGCTACCAAAACATGAATGTAAAATAACAAAATTTTCATAAGTTTCTATCACAATTCTTTTATCAGTTGCTAATCCAAGTTTTTCCTGATTTTTAACATATTTCTTTATTTTTTCTATCGAGTTCTCATCAGCTATATAATCATTTAACGCTTTATCTTGAGAGATATGATCTCTCAGTTTTCCAACCTCCTGTGCTATCTCAAAGGGTACAGGTATAGTTTCTCCCTCCCATCCGGGAATAGCCCCTATATTTTCAGCTTCGCTGACGAGAACTTCCCTCTCCTTTATATCAAGAATTTCCCATGCTCTACCCTTGACGATGAAAACTCCTCCTATCTCTGCCCTAGTTTGTATAAACTCCTCATCCAAAACACCGATCCTCTTTCTAGATCCGATATCTATGATCATATACTGCTTCGTGTCAGGGATCATCGATAAGTTTCCAAAATAATAGGTGAGAGTTGATCTTTTCTTTCCGAATTGTTCTTCATCTTTCCACAGTAAGCCTATATATCTCAATAGATCTATGACCTCTTCCAACTTCTCTTTTTTAAGATCTCTGTAAGGGTAAGCTCTTTTTATAATTTCATAGGCTTTATCTATCTCCATACTGTAATACTCCATTGTCAATCCAGCTACCTGATGGGCGAGAACATCCAATGGATTCTTCTGGACATTCGTCTCTTCTAACTCACCGTTCAACGCTCTTCTTACTATAACCATGCTCTCGAGAATATCGTCCTCATCACTTACTATGATAACTCCCTTCGATCTTCTTTCTACAGAGTGACCGCTTCTTCCCACCCTCTGCACAAGTCGTGAAACCTGTCTCGGCGACATATACTGGATAACGAGATCAACGGCACCGACATCTATTCCTAACTCCATTGACGATGTGCAGATCAGCGATTTTAACTCCTGATTTTTAAACCTCTTCTCCGTCTCAACTCTCATCTCTTTTGATAAAGAAGAGTGATGAACGTCTATATTTGCATTCATTAAATTAAATCTCGAAGACAAAATTTCAGCCATATCTCGCGTATTAACAAATGTCAGGACGCTTCTGTGCTGATCAACGAGATCTTTTATTTTTCTTAATCTTGCCATCGTTTCCAATCCTACTTCAAGTTCATCAGCTCTTTCCTGATCATCTTCCGAAGATTCTGGACAAAGGATCGATATATCCATGTCTTTTGTTCCAATAGCATTAACTACCTCAAATGACCTATTCCCTGCCAGAAATTTTCCTACTTTTGTCGGCGATCCTACTGTTGCTGAAAGACCTATCCTCAAAAAATCTCCCGCTAACTCTACCAATCTTTCTAATCCAATAGAAAGCTGAAAACCACGTTTATCGGTAGCTAATTCGTGTATTTCATCCACAATGACATATCTAACTTTTTTAAGGTGCTCCCTGATAACTTTGCCAACTAAAATCGCCTGTAGAGTTTCAGGGGTTGTGATTAGTACATCCGGAGGAGACAACGCCTGTTTTCTTCGTGCATATTGATTGGTATCTCCATGTCTTACTTCTATTCTCAGATCGAGGTTCTCACACCACCACTCAAGCCTTCCAAGAAGATCCCTGTTTAAAGCTCTTAAAGGAGCTATGTACAGTACTTTTATCCCCTTCTCCTTTATATTCAATATTTTACTCAAAACTGGAAGGAATGCCGCTTCAGTTTTTCCCGATCCCGTTTTTGCAATTATAAGAGTATTTTTACCTTCAAGAATCTGTGGTATGCCCATTTCCTGCGGGTCAGTGGGAATATCCCATTTCCTCTCCTTCAGGAGGCTCTGAATCCTCCTATCCAAAAGTTCATAAACCATAAATACTAACTATGTAATAAAGAATAAAAGGATTTCTATTAGTCTGAGTATGAATACTTAATGTTTGATAGATACTTTTAAATTGAATTATGAAGTTTATTATTTATGATACAGGCAGTTATTTTTGATTTTGATGGAGTTCTTTTGGACACCAGTGACCAACTATATCAAGGATACAAAAAAGTCTTTACACGTCTTAACATAGATTATAAAAAAGAACAATTTAACGAAAATTACGG
>QMUN01000178.1 GCA_003660605.1 Thermococci archaeon | reverse complement strand
GTTTATGTTGCTTGAGATCTTTCCCTTTCTCCTATCTCTTCTTATGATCTCTGCAAGTTTCTCTCCATTCTCTGATGTCCCTACTAAATTACCGTTTAGATATACATATGCATTAGTCTTCGGACCCTCTGCTTTCTCTATCTCATGGATTTTAACTCCTTTATACAGATAAGTTTTTACCTCTTCCTCGTCTACACCTATGGATACAGAAGCCATTAAAGCCATGTTCTTAACAAGTCCGCAGTTTGGACCGTCTGGAGTTTCGTTGGGGCATATCCTACCCCAATGGGTAGCGTGTAAATCCCTTGCTTCGAAATGAGATTGACTTCTACTTAGAGGAGAGACAACTCTTCTTAAGTGCGAAAGAACTGACATATAATTAACAGTATCCATCAATTGACTCACGCCTGTTCTCCCTCCAGGCCATGCTCCTGTTGCCATAGCATGTCTTATTCTTTCTGTTAAAACATCTGCTCTTACAGATTTTTTCACAAACTCTTTTTCTTTTCCCTTCTCGTATCTTCCCCTTACATATGTTCTTTCAAGCTGATATTTTATGTCTCTGATCAACTGTATGAACGAGAGCCTGAAGAGATCTTTCAAAAGTTCTCCTGCAAGTTTCCATCTTTTATTTGCATAATGATCCTTATCATCTACAGTCCTGAGTCCAAGGGCAAACTCTATTGCTCTCGAAGCCATTATTCCCAGATAGTATGCTTTTCTTATTCTGTCTTCAGGTTCTACTCCTATGTGCGGCAACAAAAATTTGTCTATAGTTACCTGCGCTCTCTTCAGTCTATACTCCTTCAACTGCCCTATGGCAACTCTCTTTCCTATAACATCCAGGGCATCTTCCTGAGTGATAATGTCCATTCCTTCTTCTAAATTATCCAAGAGTTCTTTTTGTATTATTTCATCGCCTGAGACAGCATTTACAATGCTCAGATCTTTCTCCAATCCAAGGGCTTTCATTACATTCACAAAGGGTAAAGCACCGGGAACTCCTGGAAAAGAAACTCTGAGAAGTCCATCTCTCTTTCTTTCCACAATTCCTAATGATCTGAATCCATGCCTTGTAGAAAAAACCTTTGCAATACAGCTTTCCTTTCTTTCATCTTCTTCTACAAGTATCCTGTTAGAAGCTAAGTCTTCTATTGCAACTATAACTCTTTCTGCTCCATTGATTATAAAATATCCTCCTGGATCAACTGAATCCTCCTTATTGTATATAAGTTCCTCCCTGCCCATCTTATTCAAAAGACATATCTTTGATTTGACCATTATAGGCAGTTCGCCTATATTGACCTCTACGGGTTTTAGCTTTTCCCCATCGACAACAGGACGCATCTCCAAAAATAAAGGCGCTGCATATGTCAGATCTCTCAGTCTCGCCTCCATAGGATACATAATTCTTCTGGATCCATCTGCTTCTTTTGTTTTTGGCTGTCCAATCCTTATCTTTCCAAATTCTACATAAAAGCCTTCTATATCTGTCTCTATTACCCCTATCTCATTTACAATTTCTTGAAGCCCTCTGTCAATAAGATCATTATATGAATCCAGGTTCTGTCTGACGAAACCTTCTTCATCAAAAAAGGAGTTAATGACAGGCCATTTATTCATTTTACCACCCTTCAACTACTAGCCTATAATACTCAGATGCACCCGCAGGCGAGTTTTTTCTGATTATCTTTAAAACCTGCCCTGGCTCAGCGCCGATTAATTTAACTACGGGATCATCCGATCTGATCAATGGCAATTCTTCCTTTTTGATATTATACTTCTTTAAAATCTTCTCTACCTCTTTATCGCTCAGTATAATGTGCTCGGGCACCATTTCATGTTCCAAAATATTTGTTTTATTCATATTTTTTCCCCTGTAATTTGGGTTGTGAGCGGGCCCGACGGGATTCGAACCCGCGCCACCCGGCTTAAAAGGCCGGTGCTCTAGCCAGACTGAGCTACGGGCCCATGGCGCCCGGGCCGGGATTTGAACCCGAGTCACGGGAGTGACAGTCCCGTATGATAGGCCGGACTACACCACCCAGGCATTCCTGAAATTATGCTCTATTCCTAAATCTAACTTTATGAAGAGCCGGCGGCGAATTGGAGTTCCCACCAGAAGGTAGTACAGTCCAATACGCTGGAAGGCTTAACTTCCGTGTTCGGCATGGGAACGGGTGTATCCCCTCCGCTATGACCGCCGTACAAATGATACCTCACATGATAAGATATTTAAAGCTTTCGGTTTTATCTTTCGCAGATGAAATCTTCTTATATATAGAATTCTTAACCTAAAAACTTATATATACCGAAAAAGAACTCTCTCTATGCGAGTTATATTTTTCGATCTTGATAGGGTATTAACACCACAATCCCACGTTCTTCTCATAGCTGACAGGATCGGAAAGAAAGAGGAGTTTAAAAGACTTTTTAAAGGAAATATTGTGGGAAGTACGGGACTTGAATGGATAGTGAAGCAGGGGATAAAGTTTCTGGAAGGATACGATCCCTCAATTTTTGAAGAAACTGCAAAAAAAATGGAGATTGTAAAAAACGGCAAAAATGTCATAAAAGAACTGAAAAAGAACGGATACTATCCTATTCTTATAACAAATGGTTTTTATAGAGTCGCCAAAATCTTCGGTGAAAGAATAGGAATTGAAGAAGCTTATGGAAACAAAGTTGAGGAAAAAAACGGAGTCTTTACTGGAAAAATTTACTCTGATCTGATGACTTTAAAATCCAAAGGAGATTTTGTAAGGAGAATCCTAAGGGAAAAAGAATCTGAATTTTCTGTATCTGTCGGAGATGACGAAAACGACTGGTTCATGTTTAAAGAAACAGATTTTTCTATTCTTTTCAATCCCACTCCTTCTATCATAAACAAGATAAAATCCCTTAAAAAAGAGAGAGGAATCAGAGAACTTACAAAGTTCATAAATTTAATAGTCGCCAATGATGATCTTAATCTAATTCTTCCTTTCTTAGTCCCCAAACCTGATCTCTTTCCAAAAGTCTTCAACATGGAAAGGAAGATAATAAGATGAGATATATTCTATAGAACGAAAAGATTG
>QMUN01000177.1 GCA_003660605.1 Thermococci archaeon | reverse complement strand
GTCCAGCTCAAGCAGTAGCTTGGCTGGTGAATAAGTTATCTGAATTCAATGTTGGTATTAATCCAAATGAGTTTGTTATGTCAGGATCTTTGGTAAAAGCTGAGGATGTTAAAGTAGGGGATTGTGTAACTGCTACGTTTGATCGGCTGGGTAAAGTTTCGACTCGATTTGTTTAGAATAAAATTACTCCTCTCTTTTTTCAATCATATTTATAAAATCCATTTTTTGTTTTACGTCCTAGATTTCTCACCTTTACCATTCTTACGAGCAATGAAGATGGCCTGTACTTTGATTCATTGAGTCTTCCTGAGAGAGAGTTGAGTATCTCTACTGTTGTATCTATCCCTATAAGATCTAAAAGTTCTATAGGTCCCATAGGCCAATTAAGGCCGAGTTTAACAGCTTTATCTATGTCTTCGGGATCTGCTACACCTTCTTCTACAAGGCTAGCTGCCTCATTCAATGCAGGAAATAGGATCCTATTCACAATAAATGCAGGAGAATCCTTTTTGCAAATAACAGGCTCTTTACCAATCTCTTCACATATCCTTTTTATAATATTTACAGTTTCATCGGATGTCTTGTTTCCTCTCACGATCTCCACAAGTTTCAAAACAGGAGCAGGATTGAAAAAGTGCATACCTACTACTTTTTCTGGTCTTTGAGTGAATGAAGCTATTTGTGTTATACTAAAAGAGGATGTATTTGTGGCTAATATAGCATTTGGTGGAGAGAACCTATCAGCATTCTTGAAATTTTTCTCCTTTACATCTATTCTTTCTATTACAGATTCTATTACAAGATCTGTATTGCTAAAGGCTTCTTCTATATCTATTACTGGATTGATCCTTGCTATAATGTCTTCTTTACTCTCCTCTAATCTTCCTTTTTTCTCGAGTTTATCTAATGTATTTTCGATTTTTTTCATTGCGTTCTCTAAGCTCTCTTGTTTTCTTGATAGTATATTGACCTTACACTTCGTTTTTTGAGAAAATACTTGAACTATGCCCAAACCCATTATTCCTGTACCAATGACTGTTACTTCTTTTAATTGATAAGACATAAAAATACACCTATCCCATAATATCTTTAATTTTGATATGGCCCCTTTTATATGCTTCAAGATTGAGATCGTAGTATTTTGCAGGTATAGAGTTCTTGAGAGCATCTATAAGCAGATCCTCTGAAAAGGGGAGAGCTCCTGTCGCAGCCAGTGCACCTGTCATTACTATGTTCATAGATAAAACAGATCCAGATTCTCTGGCGAGACTCGTAGCATTAAAAGCAATGGTTTTATCAGCAACAACTTCGATAGGTTTGAGTAAATTTTCTTTAAGTGGGTATTTCTCAAGCCCCATTATTACCTCTACAGGGTATATCTCAGCAGTATTTACAATAGCTAAACCTCCTTTCTTCAAATACTTTAAAATCCTTCTGGCCTCAGCAATCTCAAAACCAATGATTATATCCGCTTCACCTGTACATACAAATGGAGATCTTACAAAATCTCCAATCCTGACATGACTTATAACAGATCCTCCTCTCTGAGCAGCACCGTAAGTTCCAATCGCTCTAACCTCAAGACCTGCTTTTATGGCGGCTTTTGCGATTATCTGAGAAGTAAGAATATTTCCTTGTCCTCCAACACCTGAGATTACTATATTAAAATTTTTACTCATTCTCCTCACCTCTGAGAATGGCACCCGATGGACAGATTTGGGCACAAACACCACAACCTGTACATATATCAGGTACTATTTTCGCTATTCTTTTCTCTACATTCCAGCTGATTGCTGGACATGCAAACTGTGTGCTGCAAATACCGCATTTTATACAAATTTCTGGATCTATATAATACGGCTGTGTTTTTTCTCCCTTTCTTCTCATTCTCCTAATAGCTTCTGTAGCACACAGTCTTCTGGAGATCACAACTGCAGGGCCATCAAACTCAAGCATCTCTATCATTACATTATATGTTTCCTCATAATTATACGGATCCACTATCTTAATAAAATCTACTCCGCAGGCTTTTACTATGTCTTCTATTTTTATTGCTTTAGTTTTTTCACCCGTGGCAGTGTTTCCAGTCCCAGGATGGGGCTGAAATCCTG
The DNA here is from genome assembly GCA_003660605.1 of Thermococci archaeon. Taxonomy (GTDB): domain Archaea; phylum Methanobacteriota_B; class Thermococci; order Methanofastidiosales; family B48-G16; genus B48-G16. Next base: position 976 of record QMUN01000177.1, on the reverse strand, counting down.
TCATAGCAGTAGCGCTATTGTCCATGATTACCAATTTAATTTTGGCCTTGTTATACACAGCATTGATCAAACCTGGGATACCCCCATGGATGAAAGTTGAATCACCGATCAATGCTACTGGGATCTGTTTTACACCCGCATGGTATCTGCCCTGTGCAACAGAGAGACCCGCACCCATACAGAAGCTCATATCATTCAAAGAGTAAGGAGGAACCATCAGAAGAATATAACATCCTATATCATTATCCACTATAGCACCTCTGCTATTCCCAGTGACCTTTCTTATAGCTTTCTTTAGTGCGTATCCTGTTGATCTATGGGGGCATCCTGCACACATGGTAAGCATTCTTGGAAAGAGATCAGTTTTTGTCTCTGATTTATATGGTTTTTTCATATTAAATATTTCTGCAATTATATTTGTAACTTTTTCGCTACTCAATTCGCCTTCTCTCGGTACGTGTCCCGAACTTTTACCATATATTTTTAAATCAGGATTTACATCTTTTGCTATTCCTTTAATCTGATTTTCAACAAACGACTCAAGTTCTTCTACAATAAGCACTTCACTTAAATCTTTCAAGAAATGTGAGATCATATTCTCTGGCAATGGGTATGGTGTTGCTAGCTTGAGTAGAGTCACTTTGTTCAGATTGAGTTTCTGTAAGGCTTCCGCAACATAATTATAAGAGATCCCAGAGGCGATAACTCCAAATTTTTCTCCACCACTCGATTCAATCCTGTTCCCTGAAAAATTTTCAAACTTTTCCTTTATTTTTTCTTCTTTTGTATGCAGTCTTTTATGAAGTTCAGGATGCCAAAAAGGTATTGGTAGATCACCCTTTTTCATATGTCCACCAAGACTGAGTTTCTCAAAATCAAAAAAAGCTTTTCTCTCTTCTTTATTTATCTTATCAAAAGTGACTTTGCTCCACATATGACTCAGGTTTGTAACAGTCCTGATCATTATAGGTATTCC
>QMUN01000176.1 GCA_003660605.1 Thermococci archaeon | reverse complement strand
CTATATATTCCTCGGAAATTTTATCTGTATCTATCTCCACATAGCACTTGTAGATATCTGCCTTATCCTCTTCGTTTGGGTTTGTTAATATTACCTCTATGATATAATTTTCCCCGAGTGTAGAGGAGCCCCTCTGGGGTAGTACTTTAACTATAGGTGGTTTATCAGCTTTTTCTTTTGCAAGAGTTAAGTTTATATAGATAGATGTCACTATAAGTAATGAGAACATTATCGAGATTATCTTGGATTTCATAGAGAGTCTTTCACCGGAGGGTATTTAAAATTTGCGATGGAAAACTTTAAAAATAGAAGAGTGATATGAAGTATATGAATTGTTGCTCATCGGTGATGTCATGAAAAAATGTTCAGTATTTCTATTATTGCTTCTAATTTTAGCTCCGAATATGCAGAGTAACAGGGAGTTGAGCGTGGATTTAAGACTTACCTGGGGCAATATGTCCAGTTTCAGCTGTTCTAAATACACGTACGGGGTGGAACTCGTGGACTGGAGTAGATGTGATGAAGTTTACTGGGACGGATACAGATGCGTCTTCACGGCAGGGATAAAAATTTCGCAGATAGAAAGAGGAAATATAATATGGCAGAAGGAGTATCTTCATCTAAAATACGGCGAAACGGAAATAAACCAGAAATTTGGAGATATTATAATCAAAAAAGTTAAGATAACTCAGATCGCATTCAATGATGGGTATGTTGATCTTACCATTTTTTATGAAAATAGATACGTTAGCGATGAAAAACCAATATACGAAAAGATAGTAGGGGAAGAAGAAACGGTCATTCATTTAGGAGATGCACAGAACGTATATTCATTTTATGTTTCAGCATTTAATGATAGAATGTTCTATGTTTTTTATGTTAATGGAGAGAAAAAAAGCGAGGAGGGTAGTAACATACTCCCTGATGAACGAGTAACTCTGTGGCTCAACGTTTCAATCGGATTTGTAAAAATAAACGGTAATAAGCTATTCAGCATATATGCTCCGTCAAGATTCCGTATTTTGAAAACTGGAAGTTTCAGTATAGAGGAAAAGGACATAATAAAAATAAATGGAGAGGATTTTTCAATAAACGGGGATATAATCAGGATAGGAGAAAATGAGTATCCCTTAGAAGAAAATACGTTTATAGTTACGAGCATAGGCTGGATAATTTGCAGAGAGAATGAGATAACTATATACGCTGAAAAAATAGAGATAACTGAGTATTCTCCCGATTTGAAACTTACCTACGAGCCCTGCTCGCTCTTTTTAAATGAAAAGAAAACGATGAATATAAAAATAGAGAATATGGGTAAAGGTCTGGCCGATGTAAACTTTAGAGCATACGGTATGGGTGCTGATTATAAGTGGGAGGGTAAGCTTGGATACGAAGAATCGAAGGAAATAAAACTGGAGGTATCACCAAAAACTATGCACGATACACTTTTCGCAGAGATGAACTCTGAAAAGATAGAGATCCCAGTTACAATAAAAACGATACAGGAGACGCAGATGCCGATAAAGGAAGAGACGCAGACGCCAGTAACGACTGTATCTTCCCCTATCCCAAAAGTTCCCGAGAAAAAGCCACTTACAATATTTGTCGTAATCTTGTCCCTGACATTCTTAGCTGTTTTTGGACAGAACAAGCCGCAAAAAGTACAAAAAAATATTCCGGCTAAGAAAGAGAATGCAAACGCAGATAAAGAGAACACAAAAGAAGACACAAAGAGATGTGGCCAAAGGCTACATCAAGGTCTTCCAAAAAAGCCTTTTAAATACTTCAACAAGAGAATTTAAAAAATAAAAAAAGAAAAAAAGTTTTTTATGCGTTCAAGTCGTTGAGCAAGTTCTCAACAGCGTGTCTTGTGGCTTCTCTGTCTGCACCGGCTACGATTACTACATCCTTACCTTCTGCAAAGGCGTTAGCGATGTACTCGTACTCACCGATGGATGTTTCCCAGTTGACTGTTGAAAGACCCTGATCAACTAACTCCTGTGTGAGCGTGTTTGCTACCTGCGGCTCTGCACCAACACAGACAACTAATCCAGGTCCACCTACGAGGATTAAGTTACTTGATGCTTTCATCGTGTCTGTGACTTCGTCATCGTTTACCACTATGGACATCGGGTCAATATCTACAAGTTTGACCTCTGTCGTGGTAGTCTCTCCGGCGTAGTGTGTTATTGAGAATCCACCATCTACAATCAGATCACTGTGGGAGAGATCTCCAGAGTCGTCTATCGTTAACTCTATGTATACGGGAGCGTCTCCTGTGTTCACCCAGTAGTCGTCAACACCACACTGCGGCATGTCCCAGCAACAAAGTGGTATGGTCTGTGAAGATCCGCAAACCCTTATGTCAATCAAGTTCATTAATTTCAGCGATATGAATGCTTCAAAAACACCATCTCTGAAGTCTGGATCGTATACACCAGCAGCGGTATCAGTTCCAATCCAGTCGTCACTAGCTACAGTTGAATAGTATGTCCCCGCATTTGAGTCGTCACCGTACTCAATATCCCATACTCCTGGGGGTACTATGTCCAGAGCCCACTGGTATCCTTCAGGTCCACAGGGCTGTATACATACAGCATCATGTATTATGCCGTAGTTTTCTAGTGCGTAGAGTCTTGCAACAGCTACGTTTGTACCTTCCGCACCGACCATCGTCTTTATTGTGTCAAGTGCGAAGACTGTAACGCCTTCTATTTCACATATGGTATCCGTTATTCCTATGACATCGTACTCGCAGTTTTTCTGCTGAGTTACCTGTGCATAGCATCTGTCGTCGAAGTAGCCTTTATCTACTAGATAGTTGTATGCTTCTTCGTAGGTCATGCCCTCATTAAGCAGATCTAGATAAGTATCAACGTCGTCTCCGGTAAGATCTGGCCACCATTTCGAAATCACTACTGGATACTCGCAGGGCTCTTCATCTCCTGGTCCTTTTATTGCCCAGACTACCTTGTTCTCGTATATTCCTATATCCTTAAGTGTTACTTCCCATCCGTAGAAGTCTTTCGTCTCTCCTACTTCGAACATCCACTTCTCGTCACTTCTGCACTCTTCCTCAGACCAGTGAGG
>QMUN01000175.1 GCA_003660605.1 Thermococci archaeon | reverse complement strand
CTCTGTTATTTTTTCCTAACTTTTTGTTGTATTTTTCTAACATCATGTTATCTATTTCTAACATCAGTATTTAAAGCTTTCGGTTTGTAGTGAAATATATATCCACACCTTATAACCAAAAATTTTTAAAGAAAACGATAAACTTAGTTCATGGACGAAAAAGACATGGTATTTATTTACAAACTTTCACGGCAAATTATTGCGAAGATATATGCTGGTATATCAATGATTTTCCTGATTATCTATGTTTCGTTAGCTTTATACTGTAAGCTAAACAACAACGATCAATGGACAGGAATATTCTTGATCTTGGGATTTGGATTATTTGCTATCTTTTTCTTTTTAGCAAGCAACGAGATGAAAAAAGGCAGATAAATGGGACCGTAGGGTAGCTTGGCCCATCCTTCGGGCTTCGGGAGTCCGGGACTCGAGTTCAAATCTCGGCGGTCCCACTAACCGTTTCTTTAAAAAAGAAACCGTTCTGGAAAGAAAAACCCTTTTCTTTTTTAGAAAAAGAAAAAAGCGTTCTGGAAAAAAGAAAATAAATTATTTAAAAAAGAGAAAAAACAAACAAATATAAAAGTATATCTTCTTAATCATATTATATTCTTTCACTAACTATCTTACTCAACTCCTCCAAAACCTTGTTATGAGATTCTAGCGGAAGGCCATCTACCTTTAATTCTCTTTCTCCTGAGAATCCGTCGACGAATCCTTTTTTAACAAGCTCTTTCAATACTGAACTCTGTTCCTCCAGAGAAGGAAGAAAGTTCTCTCCAAGTTTTAGAGACATATATGCCAGAAGACCGTATACTCCCCAGTTAGATACACCCGCAAAAACAAAATGTTTTGTCTTTGTTTTTGAAATGTATTTATCCTTCAGTTTGTTTTTAAGATTCCCAAAGCCGATCTCATTTCCTCCATCGCCAATGCCGATTGTATTCTTTATCCTAAAAAGGTAGTCCATTTTTGCAGTATATTGAGTTATATCTTCTTTTTTCATATTATAATACCTATTGTCATCTGTAAATCCACATCTCTCTATCGAGATCAATAAACTCGGATTAAAACTCTCCAAGATCGAATCTGCAAAAATTTTACTTTTTTCATGATCCATTATCGGAAACTCTACTCTCTCAAAATTATCTATCTTACAGTATTTATCTGTCAGCAAAAGAACATCAGATCCCAGGGTTTTCAATACCTCTCCTAAGAATCTTGCACCGAGAGGACCATCAGTCTCGCAGGCGTTATTCACAAAAAATCCTGTAATTATGCCAACTCTTTTTTTATTTTCAATCAAGAAATCTGCTGCCTTTGCGCAGTAATTTGGCAATAGATAGTTTTTAATATTAATTCTTCTGCTCGCAGAGATTATATTTTCAATCATATTAACACAGGAAACAGTGTTTTCATTCCATATTCATTCTCAATTCTCTTTTTAGTTTCCAAAAGTTCCTCAAAATTGTCCAAACTTTTCCCCGAAACTGCAAATATATACTTAGTTTCTTTATTATACTCGTGTATTTTATGACCCACAGAGTATTTATAAAGTTCTTTCGGATTCCGTCCGCAATAATCTATCTCACATCCTCTTTTTAACATTAAATACGCAGCTTCTATATCTTTTTCATCTTCAAGAAAACATAGTACTTTCCCCTGAACGCCAACAGGCAAACCTCCAGGACCCTTTATCTTCTCTTTGTAAATATATGCATAATGATTGAGAAACTCTATCCCTATCTCTTCTTCAAAATTTTCCAGATCTACTTTGCCACCCTTTTTCACGAGATGCTCCCCTACAATCTCGTTTATTCTCCGAGAACTGTAGGGAAACTCTTTTGTTATTCTTTTTGCAGATACTCTGAATTTCTTTCCAGAATAAATCTCTCCTGCTTTTTCTTTTATCCTTTCCATATCCTGTTCTATCATGACGGCAGGAGAAAAGGATACAACTCCAAAGATATTTTTTAAATCACATTCCTTTTCTGTCAATATCACAATTCTTCCTCTAGAACAGAAAATATTTCCAAAATCTACTCCCAAATATTCTTTTATATTATGGATTAATATATCCTCCCACTTCTTTCTCGTCTGTCTTGATTTCGTTCCAATCTCGCTATACCTTACCAGAACAGAGTTGTACATCATTTTTCTGTAAACTTAAAAGGCATCGGACTTGGAATTCCAATCTCTCTGGCACAGTTTATAGCAACGAGAAACGCTCTCGATGTCAGACTTGTAACAATTTCTCTTTCAACACTCTTAGATATCTTTTTTGAATCTTTCCACGTTTTTATAATCTCTTTTCTAACATTTTCAGTACCCTGGTAAATTACCGTTCCACTCAGTTTTATCTCTCCTACAGCGGGATCATAATTTGTATTAAATTCAAAATCGATCTCGACAACCTTTACCTTTCCACTGATACCATTTATCTGATTTTCTTTTATACCTGCTATTTTTTGTGAAGGAGCTATTCTTACAGGCCCTTCAGGAGTTATTTCTTCATTTCTTGTGGCTTCTATTTTGTTCATTCTTATACCCAATACTGGCATTTGTATCACCTTTACACTAATAGAAAAAAGAGTTTTTAAATATATTTATTTGAGATAGACAAGACTGAGTACATCAGCTCTTGTTATTATGCCTACAAATTTACTTTCGGATTTCACCAAAACAGCATTGTTTTCTTTTAAAAGAGTTAATATGACCTCCAAACTTTCATTTTTTGAGACTGTAGGAAAAGGTTCCTCCATTAGAGTCTTAACTTTTTTTTCAGCAAACTCTCTTATCTTTTCTGTATTCAATTTTTTTATTAAACTCTTTTCTGTGAGGCTTCCTATTACAGTATTCCCTCTGATCACAGGAAGTTGAGATATATCATTCTCTCTCATAAGGTCCATAGCATATATCAATGTATCTTCAGGATGTACAGAGATTATGGGAGAGTTCATTACATCTTTTGCCCTCTTAACATCTTTTTTAAAATCCTCCAGTGCTTTTAAGATCTTGTTAAACGTAGATACCTTGGGATCTATCTTGTTGCACTCTATCTTTGCAATATATGCCTGAGAAACACCCGCCTTCTCAGCTAACCT
>QMUN01000174.1 GCA_003660605.1 Thermococci archaeon | reverse complement strand
CTCTACTATCGCAACTATATAAGGTGCTTTATCTTTCATGAATGGCGGTGGAACATAAATCACTGTAAATACATCAATTTTACCTTTTCCTGTAAGCTCTATTTCTTCCAAGTTACTTTTTCCGCATTTGAGGCAGAATTTTCTTGGTGGCAACATTATCTGACCACAGTTATTGCATTTGTTTCCTATTAATTTTCCTCTCTCTATGTCATCTAGGAATGTTTTGACAACGGATTTTTCTTCCATTATATCATCTCCTTAAAATAAATACGCCAGCACTAGCTGCACTTCCTCCTACGTTCGAGATCATTCCTATCTCTGCATCAGGTATCTGTCTCTTTCCTGCTTCTCCCCTTAGTTGTTTCCATATCTCACAGAACATTCCAGCTCCCGTAGCTCCAACAGGGTGTCCTTTAGATTTTAATCCTCCATCCATATTTATGGGGATATCACCATCCAAAGATGTTCTTCCTTCTTTTGCAGCTTTTATTCCCTCTCCTCTTGGTACAAGCCCAAGATCTTCTATCTGGATTACTTCATTTATCGAAAAACAATCGTGTACCTCAGCACAGTCTATAACCTTTGGTCTGACTCCTGCCATTTTATATGCCATTTTTGAGGCATATATAGTGGCTCTTGATGATGTCATCTCTGGGCGATCGTGAAGAGATAATGTCTCTGTACCATTTCCTACACCAGCCATCTCAATAGGAGTATCCGTATATTTTTTTGCAACATCTCCAGAGGCAAAAAGCAAGAAACTTGCACCATCTGTAATGGGACAGCAATCAAAAAGTCTTAATGGATATGCAACAGTAGGATTGAGAGGGGATTTTAGAAAATCCATGGGATCTTTAAAGCTTATTCCCTTCTTCTTACCAAATTTATTACCAAGCTCCAGGACTTCACTTTGATATTGCGCTTTTGGATTCAGTGTTCCATTATGATGACTCTTTATAGGAATCGCTTGCAGATCCTCCCATGTTACGTTATATTTTTTGAAGTATGCCTGAGCTATCAGTGCAAAGATGCCTGGAAACGTTATACCTGCTGGAAGCTCAAAGATATTATCTGCAGCAATTGAAAGAGCATCGGTAACTCCTTCGGTTGATAATGTTGTCATTTTTTCGATGCCGCCGACGAGAACGAGATCGAAAACTCCTGATCTCACTGCAAAAAATCCTGTGAGAATAGCTGCTGAAGAGGATGCACAGGCTATCTCAGTTCTCCATGCAGGTTTTGGAACTAATCCTAAACAATCAGAAGTAATCGGGCCGTACTGTCCCTGATGCTCATAAAGCTCAGGTGTAAAATATCCTATCCATGATGCCTCCACATCCTTTTGCAAATCAATTCCCCTGTCAACTGAGTCTACAGTCTCTAAGGCAGCTTCTATTATCAAGTCCCTTCCAGTTTTATCCGGATGACGACCAAACTTTGTCATTCCTGCTCCGATTACATATACTCTTTTCATTTAAAATCACCTTTATAAAAATATTAGCTTCAATCCCCCCCTTTGTAATCTATTCCTTATTATATAGGTGTAAGGCGTTCTATCTCGGCTACTATGACAGAACGCCTTAGGAGGTAGTAGGATATCTGTTCTTTTCATCGATAGAGCGCACAAGCTACAGCTCCTAACCCAGTTCTTTCAACTTATTTTTTATAGCCCACTCGTTCGTTTTGTTCCATCCTCTAGATCCATAGTAGTTGTCAAGAAGTTTGTTAGAGATATCTTTATTCAACTTTGTTTTATCTTTGTTCTCAGACAGCTCACAGACCCATTCAATCTCTCTGTTTTGAGTATGATGATTCCTTATATGAAGAGTCCTTTCTAAGTTATAAATCCTCTCTCCGGCCTTTTCAAGCCCTTTGAAGCTCATTTCGATCCCTGCTGCAGATTCGCATATCCTGTGGCAGGGATCTTTGTTGATAACTATAATGTCAGATCTCTGCGGCTTCGTCTCTTTTTTTATTTCTAGAGTATTTCCAGCCATTTTTATTCCTCTATCATTTCTCATTTTTAATCTCTTGCTTTCAAGTGCATTATGATTTTTTCTCTCGTTGTGTTAACTAAAATCGCACTAATCAACACAACTCCAAATATAGCCTCTCTCCAAGTTGCAGGTAAAAGTATTAAAGTTAACCCCATCTCTATGATACCAAGAAGGATTATCCCTCCAAATACTCCACTTATCTTTCCTTTTCCTCCAAAGAGAGAAACTCCTCCTATTACAGCACCTGCAAAAACAAAGAAGAGATCATTTCTCGCCATAGTCATTGTTACACACTGAACATATCCAGCGTAATGCAGTCCTCCAATAGCAGAAAGTATCCCGCTGATCATAAATACGTATATAATTGTCTTCTCTACATTTATTCCACATTCCCTCGCTGCTTTTGGGTTACTCCCTACTGCATATATCCTCCTTCCTAAGGATGTCCTCGTTAATAATAAATGGACAGCGATTAATGCTATTATCAAATCTATGGTAGCGAGATAGAGTTTTCCTCCTGCAAAGGAAGCAAGTAAATGACTTCCTGGGGCATAGAATTCTTTGGGGAGATCAAAAAGCGTCTTTCCTGATACGATCAACATGAGACCGTAGAAAAGGATATAAGATCCAAGCGTCTGAAGGAATGCATTGACCTTGAACTTGGCGATAAAAAAACCATTAAAAAACCCTATACCTGCTCCTATAAGTAACATTATTAAGATAAGAACTGGCCATGGTGTCCCTGGCATCCAGCGTAGATACCATACTCCTGCTATTGTTGCAGAAAAACCAGCTATTGCTCCTACAGATAGATCGAAATTTCCACTTATAAGACAAACTGCCATAGCAAGGACTAAGAATCCCATCGGCACGACCACAAAAAGTATCGATATCATATTACCAAAAGAAAGAAACCTCGGTTGCAATATTGTGAACGCTGCAATCAATCCTAGATCTATAAACCAAATCAAGTTGTCTACAATAAATAACTCAATCTTTTTTTTATTCATTTTTTCACCTCATTCTTTTCAGCATATTCTAAAAGAAGCCTTTTTGTAGCTTTTTCACTATTAATAATACCTGTGACACGTCCCTGATAGAGTG
>QMUN01000173.1 GCA_003660605.1 Thermococci archaeon | reverse complement strand
GAATAGGGATCAGCAGTACATCTTTCTCATTCCATCCGTCAGGTTTAGAATTTTTTGCAGGGGTTATGATCAGCTCTCCAGGATACTTTTCCATCTCTCCCCAGTGAGTATGATCAATGTAATATGACTCGCTTATCTTAAATTCATCACGAAGAAATCTCTTGGTAGCTTCTATAGGGACAGGGGGGCTGGAGAGTATCTCCTGTGCCTTTTTTTCATCATACCCTGCTACAGCAAATGGCTGTGACGTTCCTTTCTCGTAATCTCGTAAGGATAAAATAACTTGTCGCCAGCCAAGATTTTTTGTTATAGTTTCGCAAATGTTTTGAAGTAACTTTTCCAGTTCTAAGTTCATTCTCATCTCGTTTCCTATCTTAATCAGACTTTTCAATTGTTTCATGTATTCTTCTTCTGCTTTTTTACGCTCTGTTATATCCTCATATGTAACAAACTGATATCCCTCTCCAATTGTAACAGGTCTAAAGTAAATCACCTTCTTCGAGCCGTCTTTGCATTTTACTGTAAATGTTCGGGGTCTTGCTTCTCCGTGCTTTGCATTTTTTAGGTCGTTGATCCACGTTGAAATGACTTCCTTTCTATATTCCGAATCAGGATACGCCTTCTTAAACCATTCTTTCCCCGTAGGAATATCCTTTAGGGTATAACCAAACATTTCAATAAACTTAGGATTGATATATTTATAGCAGTTATTTTTATCAATTATTGATACTCCAAGGGGTGATCTTTCTATTAAAGATTGAAATATTTCTTTTTCATCATAGAGAGTTTCTATTTTTCTTTTTTCTAGAGCCCTTTTGATATTCATAATCAACTCCTTAGCATCATACGGTTTTTGGATGTAGCTGAAGACCCCGAGATTAATGGCGTCTATAGCTGACTCCAATGAAGCATATCCCGTCAGTATAATAATCTCTATCTTGGGAGAGATCTTTTTGATCTCTTTTAATACATCAATTCCAGGCATGTCAGGGAGTTTGAGATCAATTAAGGCCAGGGAGATATCTTCATTTTTTACTTTAGCGATTCCTTCCTTTCCCGTCAGGGCTACGATAGGGTGATATCCCTCAAGATTAAGTATATCTGAAAGAGTTCTTCCTATCTCAGGATCATCATCTATAATCAATATTCCCTGTTTTTCTTCTATTCCCTGATCACTCATACTAATCTCCTTTACAATGTAAATAACAAATTACTAAAAATATTTTCATACCATACTTTTTTCTTTTAACATAGGAATCCTTATTCTGTTAGTTGTGAGATTATAAATAGTTTTGTGTTCCTTCCATTAGACGCACGACTCACACAGTATTATATATAGAGAATTTTCATCAACAGATAGATGTAGTTTCTTCAGAACTACATTCGTTTGTTTTCCCTCCTACTTTTTAGATAATAGTTTTTTTCTTTTGGAGAACCGTTTTTAGAAGAGACATCTTTCCTTTTTTGGATAATTTTCTCTTTTCTTTGGGTTAAACACCTTTCTTTTCTAACGAAAGGGGTCATGCGGCTGCCGGGATTCGAACCCGGGTCGTAGGCTTGGAAGGCCCAAGTGCTAACCACTACACTACAGCCGCTTTATCATTTTTACCCACCCTTCTATTTAAATTTTACGATTCTACCCAAAAAGAATAAAAAAGAGTAAGTTTATATAGTAGTTTATCAATAAACTAATAGGTGATTTTGATGATAGACAGAGTGGTAGCCGATTTAAAGAAAATAGAAGGGATAGCGCATGTAGGGATAATAGAAGGCAACAATCCGATCGTTTCTGATCTTTCTCCTGAAGAGAGCAAAACCCTGTCAGAGATTTTAAAAGATATTTATGATGTTTCCGATAAAACAGCTAAATCCACGGGAATGGGCGATCTGGAACAGGTAATGGTCAGTGGATTCGAAGGAAAGATGATCATTGCAAAAAGTGGGAATTTTCTGGTAGGAATAGTTACTGAAACAAAGGTCAACTTGGGATTAATAAGGCTTAAACTTAGAAGTATACTCAGAGAGTTAAAAGGTGAGAAAAAATGATAATAGAAAAACTTCTTACCAAATTTAAACAAGAGAACGGAGGAGTAATAGGCAGCAGTGTCATAGAGAAAGGAGGGTTTATGGTGGCTATGGATGCCCCCCCAGAGATAAAGATAGAAAGAAGCAGTATAATAGCGGCAGAAGTTTTTAACAGACTTGTAAGAAATGTGGAGTCTACGAAGGTAGGAGCAATCGATTATATCATGATAGAAGGCAAGAAGGGGGACATGTTAGTTGTAGATGTGGGAAATGTTTATCTTTTTGTCAGAACAAGGAAAAATTCTACAATTGCAAAAATAATGGAAGATGCGAAGGAGATTGGAAAAAAAATTGAAGCATTACTTTGAGGAGGATAGTTTATGGGTCAATCTATAGTAATAGCATCAGGAAAAGGCGGAACTGGGAAGACAACAGTATGTGCAAATTTAGGAATAGCTTTAGCTCAGAGAGGAAAAAAGGTAATGATTTTGGATGCAGATATCGATATGGCTAATCTGGAGTTGATGCTGGGCATGGAGGGAATGCCTGTAACGCTTCATGAAGTTTTGTCTGGAGAAGCCGAACCAGAAGAGGCAATATATGATGGTCCTGAAGGAGTAAAAATATTACCTGCAGGATTATCCTTAAGTGGTGTACAGAAAGCAGATCCAAGAAAGCTCGAAAATGTTCTAAAGACTCTTATAGGATCAGCAGATTATCTTTTGATAGACGGAGCCCCAGGGTTAGAGGTAGATGCTGTCACAGCTATCGCTGCTGCACAGAACTTAGTTCTTGTGGTGAATCCTGAGATAACATCGATGAGTGATGCTTTGAAAACTAAAATAGTAGCTGAAAAGCTGGGAACGCATGTAGTTGGTGCTGTTCTCAATAGAGTCGGATTCGATATGACAGAACTCTCGAAGGAGGAGGTAGAGACGATACTGGAGACAGAAGTTGTAGCTGTTATTCCAGAAGACCCTGAGGTCAAAAGAGCTGCAGCATTTGGAGAACCTCTTGTAGTAAGGAACCCAAACTCATCTGCTTCGATAGCCATAAAGAAGCTTGCTGCCGATTTACTGGGTGAGAAGTACATACCTCCAGCACCAGAGAATCCGCTGAAGAGAATTTTCAAGGCTCTCTTTGGGAGGG
>QMUN01000172.1 GCA_003660605.1 Thermococci archaeon | reverse complement strand
GGAGAAATCCAGGGGATGGAGCACGTCGATCCAACGCAGCTCGCTATTATAGAAGCAGATCCCAATCTACAATTAATTTCGCAGGCGGGAATGAACGTTGGATACGTAGCACTGAACTGTGGGGAAGGTTACGTAGATCAGAATGGAAATGGAAAATGGGACGAAGGAGAAGAAGTTGATGTACCTGGAGCTTTTGAGCCGTTTAAAGACGTCCGTGTAAGACAGGCTATAGCATATGCAATTAATAAGGAATCTATCGTAAGGAACCTGTTCAAGGGAGCAGCCAGTGTAGCAACGCAGGGACAGCCACCTTCATTGTTCGGATGGAATCCCGATATAGAGGGATACCCATACAATCCTGAGAAGGCAAAACAGCTCTTAGCAGATGCTGGATATCCTGATGGATTCAAAGTAACGCTGTGGTACATGCCTGTTTCAAGACCGTACTTCCCTACACCTACCGAAATAGCCGAGGCAATACAGAGTGACCTTGCTGCTGTAGGAATTGAGGTTGAACTTTTCACAGAGGACTGGGGTACGTATCTGCAGGACACTGAAGCTGGAAAGCATCAGATGTGCATGCTGGGATGGTCAGGTGACAACGGTGATCCTGATAACTTCCTGAATGTCCTTTATGGAGAGGACAAAGCTACAGTGGGAAGTGCTGGAAACGTCGCATTCAAGAGAAATCCAGAGTTCCAAGACCTGTTGGACAAAGCGCTTTTGACGTTCGATCAGGATGAACGAGCTGCGTATTACGAAGAAGCGAATAAACTTCTTGTAGATCAGTGTTCGCACGTATTCATAGCTCACTCCAATCAGAACCTCGCTTTCCTTAAAACAGTACACGGCTACATTATACATCCGACAAGTAGAAAGTTCTTCTATCCCGTCTGGATAGAAAAAGAATAAATTTTTTCTTTTTTTTCTTTTTGAGGTAAATCCATGAAGGAATATATTTTAAAAAGGTTGGCAATGCTCGTTATTGTATTGTTTGGAGTATCTTTAATCACATTCGTATTAGTTAGGGCAGCACCTGGAGATCCTGCAATAAATCTTGTAGGTGAACATGCTACTGCCGAAAAAATCGAAGAAATACGAGAGAAGTATCATCTCAACGATCCTATTTATGTTCAATATTTTATATGGCTCAAGATGGCTGCAAAGGGAGACTTTGGAAGGTCAATAAAGTCTCATGAGTTTGTTATCCGTGAAATCATGGAAAGATTACCTATGACACTGGAATTGTCTCTAATTGCCATGATAATAGCCTCTGTTATTGGAATTATTGCAGGTATAATATCTGCTGTTCATCAATATTCAGCTGCTGATTATGGTGTTATGGTTGGGGCTCTTTTTGGAATATCTATGCCTGTATTCTGGCTGGGGCTTATGTTGATCTTTATCTTCAGTGTCAAACTTGGAATAACACCTGTAGGGGGGAGGTTAACGGCTGGAATCGAACTTGAAAGAATAACAGGGCTATATATCCTTGACAGTATCCTAACACTTAACGGGACTGCACTTGTAGACAGTATAAAACATCTTATTCTACCATCGGTAGCACTGGCTACCATACCTATGGCGACGATAGCAAGAATGACAAGATCTTCCATGCTCGAAGTTTTAAGGCAGGACTATATCAGAACAGAAAGAGCGAAAGGTCTTTCCGAAAGGGCTGTTGTCTACAAACATGCTATAAAAAATGCACTGATCCCAATAGCCACAGTGATCGGAATGAATATTGGCTTACTTATGGGAGGTGCCGTTCTTACAGAAACGATATTCTCTCTTCCAGGACTTGGTAAGTACATAGCTGATGCAATACTTGCTTATGATTATCCTGTAGTTCAGGGATTTACATTATTTTTTGCCACATTATTTGTGCTGGTAAATCTAGCTACAGATATCTTATACGTGTATATAGATCCGAGAGTTAGATATAGGTGATCTCATGGCGAAAGATACAGAATTTAAACGTAGAACAAGAAGGCAGGACATTATAAAACAGTTAAGAAAGAACAAGACAGCTATGATAGGTCTTGTCATGCTTCTGGCAATATTTATTCTCTGTATAGGTGCACCTATATTCGCTCCTCATGATCCATATGATGCTGATCTCGATCGCGGGAATAGACCAGGATTCTGGTCCGATGATTGTATACCAGGATACTATCTAGGAACAGACTACCTCGGTAGAGACCTGCTTTCAAGAATTCTTTACGGAGGCAGAGTTACGCTCAGTGTTGGATTTGTCGCTCTGGGATTTGCTCTAATCGCAGGGACATCTATGGGTATGGCAGCAGGGTATTTTGGAGGTAAGATAGACAGTATCCTCATGAGAATAGTAGATATACTCTTTGCATATCCTGCTCTTCTCCTTGCGTTAGTAATAGCAGGTACACTCGGTAGGGGGATTGATAAGGCTATGCTTGCCATAGGAGTGGTATACACTCCCCAGATGGCGAGAGTGATGAGGGGAGCTGTACTTACAATCAAAGAAACAGAGTATATAGAGGCGGAACATGCCATAGGATCATCTACATCGAGGATAATCTTTAAGCATGTGTTACCCAACTCCATGGCACCCATAATTGTATATTCAACACTAATGCTGGCAACAGCTATACTCGATGCTGCTGCTCTCGGCTTCTTGGGCGTGGGAGCGCAGTCGCCCTCTCCTGAATGGGGATTGGCACTATCAATTGCCAGGAGATATCTCATTACAGGTGCGTGGTGGGCCGCTACATTTCCCGGTGTAGCCATATTACTATCAGTTATCTCATTAAATCTCCTCGGTGACGGCTTGAGAGATGCACTCGATCCTAGACTGAAGGGAGGTGCAAAACTATGAGCAAAAAACTACTTGAAGTCTCGGAGCTTAAAACTCATTTCTTTACAGACGATGGTGTGGTAAAGGCTGTTGATGGAGTAAGCTTTTCTATCAAGGAGGGCGAGACTTTCGGTCTTGTCGGCGAATCAGGATGCGGCAAATCAGTTACTGCACTATCAATCATAAGACTCATTCCAGATCCACCTGGTAAAATTATAGATGGAAAGGTATATCTGGAAGGAGAAGATCTGGTAAAAAAATCGGAAAGGGAGATGCAAAAGATAAGAGGAAACAAGATATCTATGATATTCCAAGAGCCTATGACCTCTTTAGATCCCGTCTTCACCATC
>QMUN01000171.1 GCA_003660605.1 Thermococci archaeon | reverse complement strand
GAACCTTTGATATCCAAGGATTTCTTTGATATAGCAAAATATGCACATGAAAAGGAAATGTATGTCTCTGTAGCTTCAAACGGTACTTTAATAACAAAAGAAGTCGCTAAAAAATTAAGAGAGAAAGGGGTAGAGTACATAGAGATAAGTCTTGACAGTACGGATTTTAAGATACATGATCAGTTCAGAGGAGTGAAAGGCGCATGGGAAAAAACTGTTCAGGGAATAAAGAACTGCGTTGAGGTAGGAATAACTACATGCATTGCAACCACAACTACAAGGTATAACTATGAAGATATCCCAAATATGATAGATCTTGCAATAAAACTTAAAGTTGACAGATTCATTCATTTCAATTTTATACCGACAGGGACTGGAAAAGAGATAATTGATCAGGATATATTGCCCGAACAAAGAGAGAAGTTATTGAATTATCTTTATGATAAACTAGAGGAGGATAATGGTCTGCAGGTTTTCTCCACTGCACCTCAGTTTGCGAGGGTATCTTTAGAAAGAGTGGAAAGTGGAAAGGGAAAAGATGTTACACCAACACATTTTGCTGGTGTTTCTTTAAAAGGAAAGGCTATAGCTCTGGCTGATTTTATAGGTGGATGCGGAGCCGGGAGGATTTACTGTTCCATAGAATATAACGGAGATATTCAGCCCTGTGTATTCATGCCAATAAAAGTGGGAAATATAAGAGAAGGATTCTTAAATCTCTGGCAGAACTCGGAGATCTTAAATAAATTGAGAAACAGAGAAGATCTGAAAGGAGAGTGTCATGACTGCCCTTACAGATACGTCTGTGGAGGCTGCAGGGCTCGTGCCTATGCATATTTTAACGATATAAAAGCTCCAGATCCGGGATGTGTACACAATATCAATTACTGGAACGAGATCGGGAGAGAAGAAGTTATTGAAAAAAGAGAAGAGATCCTTGTAACAGCTTAACATTATCTTTCATAATATATAGCAAAGAAATATTATTTACATAAACTTTATATATTCTATTCTCCGAAAAGTTAATAATAGGGTTAATACAAAGTATATAAAAAGGAGCGAATTCTATGGAACCAGAAGAAGTTATAAACACACTGAAAGAGTTTGGTTTAGGGGAGTATGAAGCCAAAGCCTACTTAGCACTTCTGGAGCGAGGCAAAATTTCAGCAAGGATAATAAGTGATATCACAAGAATTCCATATACAAAGATATACCAAGTATTGCAAAATCTGGAAAGATTTGGATTTATAATCTCTGTATCGGGAAAACCCAGAATGCACATGGCTATGTCTCCTGAAAAGGCTCTGGAAAAAAGGAGTATACAGATAAAAAAAGAACAGGAAAATGAGAATAATAAAAGAAAAAACTTGAAAAAAAAGCTCACTGATGAGTTAGAACCCCTGTTCAAAAGTAATGTAGAAGAAGACATGGCAGAGATGGGAACGTGGACAATAGTAGGAAGTGTAAACGTTGCCTCTTATATAAAAACTATGATCGCAGGTTCAAAGAATCTCAGATGCACAGTTTCTGACCTTGATTCTTTTATAGGAGCTTACAAGGATGAACTAAAAAGCACGAAAGCTAAAACGGTGATAAGAGCCCCCAATGCTTATGCATTTGGCAATATATCTATTTTTGAGTATCCGGGGTATGAGGGAGCAGATGTTATTATCAGAGATAACGGTGAAGTAATTTATACATTTTTTGTAGTATCTCCTGGCGTTTTTACTTTCAGTGAAATGAGGGCAAGAATCATTGTAGATAAAAAGCTTGTATCTGGACTAATAAAAGATTTTGATCTTAGCTTGAATATTCTGAAGGGGGTAAAGGAATGAAAATCATAAAAACAGGAATCCCTGGATTGGACGAGATGCTGAACGGCGGAATACCTGAAGGAAGAACAATTTTAATCACAGGTGCAACAGGTACTGGTAAAAGCACATTGGGCGTTGAGTTTTTGGTGGAAGGCATACGGAACTCTGAAAATGGAATTCTTATAAGCTTAGAGGAAGATTCAGAAGATTTGTACGAGGACTATCTGAATTTCGGCTGGGATCTAAAAAGGTTTGAAATAGAAAACAAACTCAGGGTGATAACTCCACCGATCCCACTGAAAATAGAAGAAGCAGATATCGACATCGACAATCTTGTAAATACAATTCAAAGGGCAGTTTCGGATATAAATGCCAAAAGGATGGTAATAGACTCTCTTTCTGTACTCACAGCTGGATTGAAAGAAAAAGAAAGCAGAAAAAAAATCCTGAAGCTTTCAACGCTACTAAGGGAGTTAGAATGTACGTCCTTAGTGATTTCTGAAGTCACAGAGGAGGAAGAGGAAAACTCGGACTACGGCGTAGGAGGATACATATTTCAGGGAATAATCTCTTTATACTACAAAAAGAAGGGCGCAGCAAGAATCAGGGGCATAGAAATTCGGAAGATGAGAGGAGTGGATCATTCTACAAAGACAAAAACTATAGAAATTACACCAGAAGGCTTAAAAGTATACTCTGAAGACTTTATTATATGAAACTGAGGTACATCCCTGTTATAGAAAGAGATGGCGCTTATCAGATGTCCTTAGATGAAGCTATAATGCTCTCGCTGATCGATGGAAGAGGAGAAAATACATTTAGACTGTATAGGTTCAAACCTTCATGCGTTTCAATAGGATATTTCCAGTCAGTTGAACAGGAAATTGACCTAAAAAGATGTAAAGAATATAGGATAGAGTGTGTAAGGAGGATAACGGGGGGAGGCGCTGTTTTTCACGATTATACTGGAGAAATTACGTACTCTATCATTTTAAAAGAAAAAGATTTTGGACATGGTATAGAAAAAAGCTACGAAGAGATATGTTTCTGTTTGGTAAAATCTCTTGAATATTTCGGAATAGAAGGAAAGTTCTCGCCTATAAATGACGTTCTTATAAATGGAAAAAAGATATCAGGATCTGCACAGACCCGAAAAAAAGGAGTTATCTTGCAGCACGGTACATTCATGTACTCTACAAACTTGAAAACTCTTTTCTCTGTTTTGAAGATATCTGACGAGAAAATAAGAGATAAAATGCTTAAAAATGCTGAAGAGAGAGTAACAACTCTTGAAAAGGCTTTAAATAGAAAAGTATCTGAAAAAGAGGTTATAAAAGATCTGAAGTTTGGATTTTCTTCAAAGTTCGATCTTGAAAAAGGAGT
>QMUN01000170.1 GCA_003660605.1 Thermococci archaeon | reverse complement strand
TATTACGTATCACCCGTTCACCATTATAATCAATCAATTCTGGTCCACCCACAAGGAGGATGTTATACGTATTTCTTCATTTCTGTTCAAAGCCCATGCAGTTGCCGATACAAGCAACGCACCACATACCATAACAACAATAAAACTTTTTTTCATACTATCACTTCTTTATATGCAATTTTATACTGCATTGTTCCTAATCCTCTTCCCTGGAGTCTTCTTAGCAATTAGGTATGTCTTGGTATAATTCTCGCAACACGGAAATGGCTGATTACTATCTTCAGCATTTAGGTGTTTATACTGATTTATATAGCAATATGGCAACAAGATTATTTCCTCATAGAGAAGTTTGGAGAGGATTACAAACGCTACATGGAGAAAGTACGAGAGTGAATTTCTTGCTGGGAATCATACGGTTGATGCAGTGTGGAAAATTATAAATAGTTTAGCAGGAGAACAGAAGTCTGTATAACTATGTATGATTTAATTATTGTAGGCGGCGGGCCTTCCGGATCGGCGGCGGGCAGGATCGCAGGAAATATGGGTTTAGAAACTCTTTTGATCGAAAAAGAAACATTCCCAAGATATAAAACCTGCGGAGGGGCTTTTTCTGAACATGCGATGTCGTATCTTGATTTTACTATTCCCAAATCCATTCACGAGAGAGATATATTTGGGGCAAGAGTGCATTTCGGAGACAGAGTTATTGAGAAACATAAAGAGCATCGAATAGCAACTCTGGTAACCAGAAGCGTTCTGGACAATTACCTATTGGAAAAAGCCAAAGAAACTGGAATTGAAGTAAAGATTGGAGAAAAAGTTATCGATTATAAAGAAAATCACAACTACGTAGAAGTATATACCAATACAGGTGTCCATAAAGCGGAGTTCGTTATTGTAGCAGAGGGTTCGCAGGGAAAACTTAAAAATCGAATAAGAAGAAGAGATAAAAGGAGTGAGTACGGTATATGCATGGTTACGGAAATTAAAGAAGAGAATGAAAAAATAGATAGATACATCCATAACGCTATAGATATCCACTTAGGTGTATCAAAAATGGGTTACGGCTGGATATTCCCCCATAAAAATTACTACTCCGTAGGGATAGGTGGTCTGGCAAAGGATTTACCATTTCCCAAGAAAACGATGATAAATTTTTTACGTGGCAATGGCTTTAACAACAAGTATAAATTGAAAGCTCATTTGATTCCTGTTGGAGGAATAAAGCGAAATACGGTAAGCTCAAGAGTAGTCCTATGTGGTGATGCTGCAGGATTCGTAGATCCATTTTATGGAGAGGGCATTGCGTATGCAATAAGATCAGGACAGATAGCGGCAGAGATAATATCTGATATTCTATTGAATAAGAAAGAGTTAAGCTCACTGAAGAAGTATGAATCAATCTGTGAACGAGAATTTGCCGATAATTTAAAATATTCGCTGATGCTTTCAAGAATGATGCATCGTTTTCCTGGAATCTTCTTTAAAATCTTTACAAGTAACGAAGAGATCCTCGATAAATACCTTGATGTTCCAGCTTTAAAAATGACATACAAAAGTTACATTAAATGGTTAATTCCAAGGGTGCCGAAGTGTCTTCTTTTCGGGTCATAGGTTTAATTGTTTGATTTTTTATTTATCTCAAAACGATAGAAAGTTTTAATTGACACTTCCATATAAAATCGATGAGATCTATAGAAAAAAGAAAAAGCGCCCCAACGGTATGAGCTCATGCCTAAACTTCCGTCTCACACACCGGAAAACTATCGCGATTCTCGAAAAGAGTGGATTCATACTGGATAGGTGAAAGGAAGCCATCATATTTATTACATCCAGTAACAAAGATTATAAGTATAGATTAGTAGAGGGTACATTATGACAAGTGAAGAAATTGAAATAACAGATGAAGATGTGAAAGTACCCATTGCCAAATTAGTAGCTAATGATAAAAAACGAGTAAAAATAAAGGATATGGCGGATTATTACGACATATTTTTTGCTGTAGAGAAGACTACATTTTTCTATTGGGAGTCACACCCAAATATAACGGATAGAGATGTTATAAATGCTTTTAATAGCATAATCCAAGATTTTGATAATCAAAAAGAAGGAACATTAGCATCAGAAATATTAAAGGGTGTAAAAGCAATTTTAATACTGAGAAAGAGGAATAAGAAGAGGGATTATACAAGCGGAGAGATTACTTCATGCATTTCTCTACTTATAAATTTAGCCAAGGAACATAAAAGTTCAGATGGGATAGGATATTTAAAATGGATTAAGACTTTTTTTGAAGGAGACATGCCTATAACAAAAGAAGAGATAATAAGATATATCATTAAAAATGAAATATGAGAGCATATGGCAGAAAATGATGCAACTTCGATGCATATTTAATTATCTTTAGTTTTTATTCTTTAATTACTGTAGCTAATTATTTTGATGTTGATCTAGAAGAAGCGTTAAATATCGTTCTTGAAAAATATAAGAAGAGATTACAAAAAAAGGTTTTGCCAGTTCTGAAAGCGATTGAGTAGAGATTCACGTTATACTTCTAGTAGCTTCGCCTTGAGATTCACTGCCCTACCACAGATTATAAAATTGATCTTGGGAAACTCACTTAAATTTAGCTTCGCTAAATTTTACATGTCCTGAAAGCATTATGCTCTCCAATAGTTACTTTCTTGGCAAGATGAAATATAATCCTATTGATATTCCTTTCCCCGCTTAAAAGCTCTCTCAATCCAAACAATGCCTTCTTCAATAAAATACTCAAATCTGTGATCTCCCACTCTTAGTCTATAGATATCGTGTTTTTTTCCCCTTAATTTTTTTATATCGACTCCACTTCTTGAAGTATAGGGATCGTTCATGAGTTCTTTTAAATGTTCTTTGAGCCTCTCCTTTTCATCACTTTTATCAAGATATTTTTTAACGCGAGGATGTACCCGTATCTCCATCTAAATCTCATCTAAAGGTATATATTTATCCTTTTCTTCCTGTAACTTATTCCATCTAGCTTCAATTAACTCCTCAACGTCTAGTTCCTCAAAGTAATTAATCAGCCGCTCGATGATGTCGTCATACGATTCACCCTTGTGTCCAAAGCGTTTCAGCCGTTCCCGGGTTCCCTTCTCAATCTGGATAGTAGTAGACATACTCTATAATTTGCATGTCCCCTTTATAAATTTTATGTATAACACATAGAAGAATATAAGAT
>QMUN01000169.1 GCA_003660605.1 Thermococci archaeon | reverse complement strand
TCTCTACATCGCATATTATAGATGATATCTCTGGAAATAGAATAATAAAAACAAAGATTGGGGATCTCATCGTTGCGAGAAAACTTTTGGAGTGTGGAGGTGTCATAGGCGGGGAAGAAAGTGGAGGTGTTATCTTTCCCGAGTTCGTCCCCGGAAAAAACGGAAGCTTGGCAACATTAAAAATGGCAGAGATAATCTCCAAAAATAAAAAGCCGTTATCTGAATTGATAGGTGAACTTCCAAAATACTATCAGTATAAAGAAAAGATCCCCTGTGAAAATAAATACAAAGAAAAAGTAATTGATGAAATTGATAAAAAACTCACAGAATATAAAAAGGATACCACCGACGGTGTGAAGGTATTTACTGAAAATGGATGGTTTATTGTACGGGCATCTGGAACTGAGCCAATAATTAGATGTTATTCAGAGTCAAAAGATAAAAAAGAAGCGAAAAGATTAGTTGAGTTAGGTTTAAAGATTGTAAAAGAAACTATAGATGAAATAATTAGAAAACGAAATACTTGAGAAGATTAATGTTTAAAAATTTAGATTATAAAGAAAAAATTGTTATAAAAAGATAGAACAATCTTACAAAAACAATTTATTTTTCAAAAACTATGAACATTATGAAGAGAATCTATGTTGTCCAGAAACATTATGCCTCTCATCTCCATTACGATCTTAGGTTGGAGAAAGATGGAGTTTTAAAGAGCTGGGCTGTACCAAAAGGTATTCCTGAAAAAAGGGGAGTAAAAAGATTGGTTATCTCAGTAGACGATCATTCTTTGGAGTATGGAAATTTTGAGGGAGTTATAGAAGAAGGATACGGAGCTGGGAAAGTTGAAATATGGGATAAGGGATATTATGAAGAAGAAAAATGGACAGAGAATGAGATAGTTATCAGCATATACGGTGAAAAAATAAAAGGGAAATATGTTTTGATTAAAACAAAGTTTGGATGGCTCATTTTCAGGAATGAATAGTTCTACAAAAAATTTAAATAGATAAAAGATAATACTATAGTGTGATATCATGGCAGTAGCATACATTCTCTGTGTAACAGAGGTAGGAAAGGAAAAAGATGTTCAAGCAAAATTAAAAGAGTTTAATGAGGTAAAAGAGGTCTATGTTGTTTACGGTGAGTACGATTTAGTTGTAAAGGTAGAGGTGGATGATCTAAAGGCGCTGGATGTTTTCATAACAGAAAAGATAAGAGGAATAGGACATATTCAGATGACATCAACTATGATAGCTTTATAACGACTTTTTTTTCGTTTTTTTAAAAATCTCAGAAGCACAAAATTTAAAAGGATAGTATACAATCCTATCTTTGGTGTTGCAATGGACAAAAAAAGATACGTATTAATCGGAGCATGTGCAGTTATGATTGTATTTTTATCTGTATTATTTTATGGATCAAGTACAGCCTTCAAAACATCCGGGACCCCAAAAGTTACATATTTTGATTTTGGAGATATATCGTTACCTGTAAAAGCTTATAGTGGCACGTATGAAGATTTAGAGGGGCTTGTAGAAGATCTTGACAGAATAACTGTTTATTACACTAAGGACAATACAATAGCCAAGTATCTAGAGACCGTGGATTATACTATCCATGCCGAAAAACTCGGATTTTTTGATAAATTCATGATCTTCTGCCATAAAAATGGAACTGCAGAGAATCCTGTCATACTCGTGGAAAATGGCGATCTTTCTATAAGTATTGTAAGAAAGAATGTATTCATTATTAGAGCCCAGAGTCTGGACGAAGTTCAGAGCTTATTTGCCTATGCCTCTGAACATGTATATGATTTTCCTGCATTACCTTACAGGATCGAGATCCCCTTCAGTTTAGGAGAGGAAAATTTCAATTTAAACGCTTTTTCAGGAATAGAACAAGATACTCTCAAACAGGATCAGAATAAGATATTCACTATCATAAGAAATCCTCTGATAAGCGATATAGAAAAGTTATATCTATTTCACAGCCCATGGGAGGGAAAAGGAAAAGAAAACAGTGCTTTAACAAAGGGAGTGGTGTACATATCCAATATTTTTGGCAGGATCAAAGGAGAATCGATTAAAGATATTTTGATTATTGCTGATATCACACCACTGGATAAGTTCATGATTTATATGGAGATAATAGGAACTGAAGAATCACCCATATATTACGTGAGGACTGCAGCAGACAATGCAGAGGAAGATGGTATATTTATCCCAAGAGAGGGATTTATTTATTTAGAAGTTGTAAATTATGAAGACATAGAGAAATTCTGCATGGGATTGGCCACTATATTGGGAGGAAGTTGATGCGGATTAAATTTTTAGATTTTTTAATAATCTTGTTAGTTTTAATCTGTCTTTTCTCATATTTCTTAAAGTACAGAGAGTATGAACAGAAAGAAACTCTGGAGTACTCTGGATCCCAGATTTTTAAAGCTATCAAAGATTTTGAGAACTACACAAGTAAAGGTTTTCTGTATAACGTGAGAATAGTTGGAAGATTGAATATGAATGATTCAAAGTTTGAAGATACTGGCTTTGTTACAGAAACTGGAAAAGGTTATTTCATTCTCAAAGATTATGAAGGAAAAAGATACAGTGTTGGAGGAGTAATGAGTTATAAGGAGGATGTATCTGCAGAAAAGATTGTGATGAGAATAGAAAACAAATCTACTGTTTTTTACAAGGCAAAACCCATAGAAATAAAAAATTTTGAGGAGCTATATGAGCACATAACAAGTATATCAGAGTTTATGGAGTTTAAAGGCATCTATGATATAGCAATATCAGGAGAATTTACTGTAGTTCCCTATAGCGATCTCAATGAAGAATTGAAGAAGATAATATACTGCAAGAATGCTCATTTCGATAATGAAACTCTAAAACTAGAACAGTTCAGTATCAGAGAATTGAAAAATCTTGATGATATAATAAAACCAGAAAAAATATATACAGGGGATTTCTGGGTTATTGTAAGGACTGAAAAGGAGATAGACGAGTTAGAAAAATACGGCATAAAGGAAGAAGACGATGACAATCCTTACATATATAAAGACTCCATACATATAAGGTTATAACATGATCCAAGACTTTTTTGATAAAATAGTTGAAAATATAAATCTATCTTATAAAAAAAGTAATTTTACCAGTTTAGGAGACATTTTTTTATCAAAACTAAATAAATTTCCAGAGCTAAAATATTTTGGGGAGAG
>QMUN01000168.1 GCA_003660605.1 Thermococci archaeon | reverse complement strand
CTTCACTCCCCACTCGTATAGATAATCCTCATCGAAACCAAACTTTTCTGCATCCGTAATTTTGTAATACTCGGGAGCATCTATCCCAATAAGTCTTACCGTCTCTCCGTTGTCGAGTAAAAGCGTATCTCCATCTACAACTCTCTCCACCCTTTCACACAGTACCTGCGAAAATAAGAGAAAAAATACTATCATGCCCACTATGCCCCATTTAGTTTTCATGATCTTTTTAAGATACAATAGTTTATAAATGTTGTGATGATCACAGGTGCAAAATTATAATTACTAAAAGTTTGATATTGGTGTTATTAAAAAACTGGTATGAAAAAATAATTGCCTTATTTGGACTTAAAATTGTTATTCTTTACAGGTTTTGCTTCCCGTATCTTGTTTGCATACACCTCCAAGAGTTTTGCTATCTTTTCCCTATCTGATCTTTTGTATGTTGATGCAATCTCACTATGGGACTCCAGGATATTTTCCAGGATAGTGTGATGTTCTTCTGTAGTCTTTATATTCTCCAGAAGTTGT
Organism: Thermococci archaeon; assembly: GCA_003660605.1. Taxonomy (GTDB): domain Archaea; phylum Methanobacteriota_B; class Thermococci; order Methanofastidiosales; family B48-G16; genus B48-G16. The sequence goes on along the minus strand of QMUN01000168.1, from coordinate 2,714 downwards.
CTTGTTTTTAATAACAAAACATGCTGTGCATAAGAAAACTCGGTAGATACATAATATACCTTTGCCATGCCAACATTTTTGTAATCCACGAGTCCTGTCGCCCTCATTACTTCGAGATACTTAACAGCTGTCATTCTGTTTATATTCAGCTTCCTCGATAGTTCAGAAGCGGTGGCACCTACTCTCATTTTCTTTAAATAATCTAGGATCTGCTCCTCTAAACTCTCTCTCATATGTAATCACCATTGTACTATAATATTGTCTTCTCTCTTTATATAGTTTTTGCATAGTATTTAAGTTTTACTGTTGTGTACAACTACCGAAAGCTTTAAATACTATTGCTCATCAATATTATATTATGAGAGACAAAACAAAGATTATCAATAATGCCAGTAGAGATTCGCTACTGATCAGTGCATTAGCTACTATATTACTGGTATTCATGGTAATCGTAAGAGTTAGGGATTAAAACACGAACTCTCATATTCCTCCTTCACAACCCCTAACTCTCCTTTTTTTCAGGCTCTTCGAGCATTACCCTTATTCCCTGTACAACTTCAAACTTTCCCTTTTCATTTGCCATCAAACCCATGCTGACAAGCTCTTTCAGATTTTCGTAGATTGTAGTAGGGGATAACTTAGTCTCTTTTGAAATCTCTATGTAACTTACAGGTCCACCATTGAATTTTCTGATTATCAGCGTTACAAGATCTCTAAGATCCTGAGGGACTTTAAGGATATACTCCTCAAGAGAAGAGGGAGTGGTCATCAACTCACTTATAAATCTGTCATCTATGATCTCTATCAACTCATCTTTCACCGCTGCAGAGATAATTGTGTGAAGCATTCTCAAAAGAAGTCTGGGATTTCCCTTTATCATCTTGTTTACATAGCTTATTCCAGACTCATCGAATGGATAAATTGGATTTAATACCTTTTCAGGATCTATCCTTTCTGTAGCAAGTCTCTTTTCTACAAGCTCCAATGCTTTTTCGTCTGTTAGGGGTTCTACATCTAATATACGGTGTAGTCTCATGACAAAGGCTGGATTTGCCTTCTTTACCTGTTCAGCGCCTTCTTTTGTACATGCCATGATAAATAAAGATGAACTTGGCATATCACTTATAAACTGTCTCAATACTTCAAAGAAAGATATAAGATCCTCCTCAGGAGCTGAGACTAGATTTTCAAGTTCGTCGAGAATCAAACAGGAAACTTCAAACTCGGACATATATTTTTTAAGTTTGTTTCCTATCTCCGTAGATTTAAATTTCCCTTTTTCAAGAAGCCATATATCGTCAAACTCTAATTCTTTTCCCAGAGATCTGTCAAATTTGTCTTTAAACCTCTCGAATCTACTTTTTTTATCTTCTTTCATGTAATAAAAAACTGAAAAAATGTCTTTAATAACTTTTATTATATCGTTGGTGTCTATTTTCACATACATGGAAAATCCAGCTTTTTCCATAAGCCTGTGTAACCCTTTCAGTCTCTGTGTTTTGCCAGAGCCGAGATCACCTACCAGAGCAAAGGCCACAGAAGATTTTTTGTTTATTACCTCAGAGAGCAGCTCCGTAATTTTTGAATCTATATCCTGAAATACATGGATCTCATCAATATTTTTTATGCCTTCGCTGGACAGCTTCGAAAATGGATTTGTTCTGAGATTAAACCTATCATAATTTAATTTTTCGTCTACTCTATACAGAGGCTTCACCTTTTAAAGTACAGTTAATTTCTGTATGTTGGCGATAAATATAAATGTTACTGTATTTAAGAAGATTTATGGAAAAAAAGAAACTCAAGATAACGGGGCTATTTGCAATAGGCATCCTCATAATTTTATTTATTCTAAAATACATAGGAATTCAAGAGACATTGGAAGTTTTAAAAAATATTAAGTTGCCCTTTTTATTATTAGGAATATTTATAGAACTTTTTCTTTTCGGACTCTGGGGATATAGATGGAAAATCATTTTAGAGGCTGCAAAGGAGAAGATATCTATTAAAAACCTTTATCTCTCTCTTTTTATAGGTGTTCTGGTTAACAACATAACTCCCGCTGCAAAGACTGGAGGGGAGCCTCTAAGAGCCTATATTCTGAGCAGAATGGATGACATAAAATCTGAAAAGGCTTTTGCTACTATAACAGCAGATAGAGTATTCGATAGTTTTCCATACGTTTTTCTTTCCCTATTCTCTATTCTCTACTTATTTTTCTTCAAAGATGTGCCCACATGGATAGAGTGTGTTCTAGTTTTTGCATTACTTTTTTCTATATTCCTTTTAACAATAACAGTTTATATATGTGTAAATTTAAAAACGGCTGAAAGATTGATTCTGGGAGCAATAAATTTTGTTGGCAGATTTTTTCCAAAAGCAAAAGAATATTCGCATTTAGTTGACGAAAAACTTATAGCCTTTAACTCTACAATGCTAAGAATAGGTAAAAATAGAGAAGCAATGGCAAAAGCTATGACAATATCGTTTATTATGTTGTTTTGTTCATTCTTTAGAGTTTATTTCATGTTCATGGCCGTTGGATATAATGTAAATCTCATAGTACCTATAACTGTTACTATACTCGCAATACTGGTAAGTGCGGTACCTTTACTTCCAGGAGGATTGGGAACAACAGAAGGAATGATGATCTTAATATTCTCTATTTTTGGTATTTCGACCGCGATCTCAGCCTCTGTTACATTATTAGACAG
>QMUN01000167.1 GCA_003660605.1 Thermococci archaeon | reverse complement strand
GTTTTAGATCCAATGCACTGATCACTTATCTCTTCTATATATTCTTCAGGTCTGTCAAATGAATAGACCGGTAAAATAGCTACTAAAAGACTCAACACAACAAACAAAGACGTTATTTTCAAACTCCCTTTTTTACCCATCTTATCATTCCTCACTTTTTTATGTTCCCTATTAAAACGGGAGGATATATAAATTTTTTCCCATGCTTAAAGATCAACGATGGAGGTAAAAGGTGAAATTTGGGGTATTTGTATTATTAAGATAGTTTTTTTTGTTTTCTGTCTTTTTGTGGCTATATCATGACCCCTTTTATTATTAAATCTAATCATACTAGGAATAATTTCTGTACCCCACACGGGTGTTTGCATAGAAAATCTTTTAACTTATTACTTAAAAATAATACCATGGATGAAATTATCATTACAGATATTAGAGCAAGGGAAATTCTCGATTCAAGAGGGAATCCTACAATAGGATGTGATGTAAAAACAAATTTGGGATTTGGAACAGCGCTGGTACCTTCTGGGGCATCCGTCGGGGAAAAAGAAGCTTTTGAATTAAGAGATGGGGGAAAGAGATATCATGGAAAAGGTGTGGAAAAAGCTGTAAGGAATGTAAACGAAAAAATTGCCCAACTGCTCATCGGCGAGAACGTGATCGATCAGAGAAGAATTGATTCTCTAATGCTTGAAGCTGATAACACAAAAAATAAGTCAAATCTCGGTGCAAATGCAATATTGAGTGTATCCTTGGCATGTGCAAGAGCTGCTGCAAATTCTCTGGGAGTTCCTCTATATAAATACTTAAATCCTGATAGTTCTATCCTCCCTGTACCATTAATGAATATAATCAATGGAGGTGCCCATGCCGGTAACTCCTTAGAGTTTCAGGAATTTATGATAATGCCACTGAATGTTGAAAAATTTAAAGATGCCCTCAGAATTGGAAGTGAGACATATCACGAGCTGAAAACTGTATTGAAGGATAGATATGGAAAAAATGCAATAAATATAGGAGATGAAGGCGGATTTGCACCCCCTATGGAGAATATAGAGGATCCATTTGATGCAATATTAAAAGCTGTAGAAAATTTGGGATACGAGAAAAATATAAAATTTGCTATTGACTCTGCTCCCTCTTACTTTTATGATAAAAAAACAGAAAAATATACGATCGGGGGCAAAGAGTACACAAATATGGAGCTCCTTGAATTATACAAAGAGATGATTTCCAAGTATGATATAATTTCAATAGAGGATCCTTTCTACGAAGAAGACTACGAAGGTTTTGCAGCCATTACAAAGGAACTTAAAATACAGATAGTAGGTGACGATATCTTTGTCACGAACCCGGAACTGTTAAAAATTGGAATAAAAAAAGGACTTTGCAATGCTTTATTACTAAAGATAAACCAGATAGGTACGATAACAGAGTCTATAGAAGCTGCAGAACTCGCTTTTAAAAATAAATATGGTGTCGTGGTTTCGCACAGATCAGGAGAAACGGAAGATACAAGCATAGCAGACATAAGCGTGGCCCTCAATACAGGACAGATAAAAACAGGAGCCCCGTGCAGAGGAGAAAGAGTAGCTAAATATAATAGATTACTAAAGATAGAGGAAGAAAATGAGTTTTTTATGTACGATAGTAAGAAATTCAAGCTTTGAACTCAAGCAACTCTCTTATTTTACCGTCGAGCTCTTTCCCCTTTTTTGTCAATTTGTATCTTTTGATCCTTCCCTCTCTCTCAGATCTAACTAGCCCCAAATCTTCGAACTTTTTCAAACATGTTATTACATAGCTGTACATGCAGACAGCCTTATTCCTTATCTTTGCAGCGTACTCCTCTTTCTCTGTATTGAGGAATATCTTCAGGGTTTTTTCTTTAAAAAATAGTTTCAGTATATCCTCGTTCATACATTATCCTTATAATTCTATCTTTAAATACTTTCCCCTTCAGGGGCTAACTTTTTTAAATTTTTTAATATAATATAACTATGCCTGCCAATGTGACAAGAGAGTACCTTTTAGCAGAAGATGAATATAGAGAAGCAAAAACAGTTCCTGAGAAGATCAAGGCACTGGAAAAGATGTATTCAACGATACCAAAACATAAGGGTACCGAGAAGATGAGGCTTTCCATAAAACAGAGACTATCAAAATATAAGGATGAACTGGAAAAATCTAAAGTCAAAAGAGGAGGAGGACCGAGTTTTTCTGTAAAAAAGGAAGGTGCTGCCCAGGTAGCTTTAGTAGGACTCCCAAACTCTGGAAAATCTTCTATTCTTAAAGTTCTTACCAATGCAAACACAGAAGTAGCAAGTTATCCTCTCACAACAATTATTCCGATCCCTGGGATGCTGGATTACAAAGACATACAGATTCAGATGGTGGATATGCCTCCGATCATTAAAGATATCTCCATAGGAAAAGGTTTCGGATTTCAGCTTATAAGTGCCATAAGAAATGCAGATGCCTTGGTGATAGTAGTAGATCTCAGCAAGGATCCTGTAAGAGATATGGAAATAATCCTGAATGAACTTTATAGATCTGGATTCAGGATAAATAAAAGGAGACCCGATGTGGAGATAAAAAAGTTTTCTTCGGGAGGTATAGAAATAAGTGGAAAAGAGTATGTTTCGGATGTGAACGAGATCAAAAAAATGCTCATAGAAAATAAGATATCCAATGCTCTTGTAATCATTAAAGAAAAAATAACTCTTGAAGATTTTTTAGACTCTCTAAACAGGAATTTAAGTTATAAAAAAGCATTTGTTCTTGGGAACAAAAACGATCTTGAAAAAAGTTATGAGAATTTAGAAATTCTCAGGAAAAAATATCCTGAGTTTGAGATAATACCCCTATCTGCAGAGAAGGAAATAAATATCGAGCATGTAAAGGAAAAAATCTATGAGATTCTTGATATAATACGAGTTTTTACAAAATCGCCAGGTTCTGATCCTGATTATCCTCCAATAGCGATGAAAAGAGGTTCAACGGTCTTAGACGTAGCTAGAGAAGTTCATAAACAGTTTTACAAAAACTTCAAATATTCAAAGATATGGGGAAACTCTGTCAAGTATGACGGACAGAGAGCTGGAGGAGATCACATAGTGGAAGATGGGGACATTGTGGAGATTCATATAAAATAATAATATTCAAAGTGGGCGCCTGAAATTTTTTCCTGCATATCGAGCTGATTTTCCGAGTTCTTCTTCTATCCTAAATAATCGATTGTATTGCGATATTCTTTCGCCCCTACACGGT
>QMUN01000166.1 GCA_003660605.1 Thermococci archaeon | reverse complement strand
TTTTCAAAGAACATCAACGTACATTTTAAAACTTCTTTCTATAAAGCATTATAGAGATCCCCTTGCTAATAAAATACAAGTTTCCAATACCAAATTACCCTAAAAACTACCCTTTAAGTGGCAAACATGGGCTAAGTTCTACTATATGTCACCATTCCCTTAAATTTGCAGTAACTACAATTTGACTTTCTATAGCATTGGGAAGGACATATCTAGCATCTTCTTTTGGGTATATCTATTTCTATCAATTTTGTGTATGTTTTTTTGCATATTCTATAAACTCACTAAAAATTCTATGAGCTTCAGCTTTGTCTTTAATAGAAGGTGGCTCTACATACCTAAAATTAGATTCATCCATATGTCTTTGTGAGTGTTGAGTAAATGAGCATAATCTATGTCGGTACTAGCTGATGGGTGAAGGCACGAGAGACTCCAGAAATCCTAAAAGTTGCATATGCTTGTTCGAGTACAGAATAATGTCCTCTTTTTATAAGCATTCGTATAAATTTTTTCTCGGAACCTTCCCCTTGCTTATCAAAGGATAAATTAAGATGTCCGTCCGGCAGTTTCTATTAATTTTTCTGCATTAGGTGTGATAAATAACAGTTCAATCTTCATTTTTCTCACCTCTTACTTTTTGGTATACAGTAATCCATTCTTCTTTGATTATGCCACCATTATGATTTCTTTTTGGGGGTAAATTACGGTTTCTTATTTCATCTTTAACAATTTCTACACACTCAAAATTATACATGTTGGCTATATGTGTTAGTATTTTATAAGTAGGAATTTTAACTCCACAGATCGTATTACACCCAGTAACCAAAACAAAATATTTATTATCTTTCAAAATCGCAGCAATCTCCTTAAACATTATCTTCATATTTTCAAAGTAGTCGTAAACTATATAGGCTTTTTTTCTATTCTTATGCCATATTTTTTTAAGAATATTATTCAATCTTTCGTCCTCCACCTTAGGCGGAGAATCATATGAATATCCCGATATGGTTTCTGTGCCTATTGCTTGCTTGTTTAAGAGCCTCACCTCATCGGGAGTAGAAAGTCCCAACCACCATAATTCCAATTTATAGCTCCTAAAATAATCTTGTGCATTAATATATGGGGGTGATGTAATAATGAAATTTACTTTTTCAATACCATTTTGTTCTAATATTGAAGATATTTTTCTTGCATCCCCTTGAAATACCTTTACATAATTGTTATTTAAGGCAGTAGATTTCTCAGAGAGTATTTCCAAGATTTTCATATTTTTATTTATGATATTTTCAAAATATTTTATCGGTTCTGGCTTCCAACCAGCCCGTATTTTTTCGATCACTCTTTTAGATCTATATGTCTTTGCCATTCTAGGGTCAGCATATGAAGATTTTCTGATAACCGCAGAAAAACACAATAGCAAAAATCTATAAACGTCCTCGTTAATACTTTCTCTAAGACTATCTATGGCAAATTTGATAACAGAAAGCTCTTCTTGTGCTTTTTTGCTAAACCAGTAATCTATATTTGGGAAATCGACTGTAATTTTTCCAGGCCTTTTTTGTATATTTTCGATAACGGCTTTCACAGCCATTTTTAATTCATAGTAATCTATAGGGGTAGTTTTCAGTTGTGAAATAAGAATAGCTAATGGATTTATATCAATACCTATAGCATTTCTACCCAAAATTTTAGCCTCTAACAGTGTAGTGCCGGAACCACAAAACGGATCAAGGATTATATCATTTTCGTGGGTATATTTTTCTATGAAATATCTTGGAATTTGAGGAATTAATTTAGCAGTATAGGGATGAATTCCATGAATGGGGCATATCAGGTCTCTACTATAAAGTTTTCTGAAGTTTAATTTCTTAGCTCTCATTTCCATCAACCTTTGTTATTTTCTTGAACGGGAGGGTGCATGATCTACCTATCCCCCGCGAATAAAACAATTCGTTGTGCCTCAAAGGTGCCCCATAAATAAGAATGGTATTTGCCGGATTAGTAGAAAGATATAAGTAAAGTCCTAAAGTTTGAGGTTTTGTTCCCAGAGGAGAAATTACATGATTATATCTTGAGTATTTTGATTTAGAAAGTATCTCATATAATTGCTGCGCTACTTTTACAGGATTTCGGGAATCTATATATTCAATCCTGGATTTTCCTACAATATTTATAATTCCTTTATTCATCTCCTCAGTCCTTCCTTCCCATTCTGTATGATATGCAGGCTTTGGAACCAGTAGCAGACATTCTGCCGGATCCATTTCCTCCAATAGGGCTAGTGCTCTATCACCCTCATAGCCTAAAAGAAGAATTAACAGCGTATCTTTGGAAAAATCATATTTTCCAGAATAAGTAGGTATGGGAAAAATTTGTCGTATCCCAAAAGAAAGCGGTTGAAATAGATCTGTTATATACTCTTCTGGTTCAGTATATAAAAATCTAACTCCTCTCAAGTAATTCTTTAGATCAAGGGCTTTTAACAGGATAAGAAGATGCCACTTTATTATGGTACTTATATCTAAAGTTATCCTAGGGTGCATATGGTCTGATATGTATTTCTCTATATGTCGGATAATCTCATTTATTACAGGTATTGGCTTTTCCTCATCAACAATAAAGTCTATTACATCACCGACTTTTCTTAATCTTTCTCTCATATCTTTTACATTTTTTTCTCTTTTACGACTCTCATGGTTAGTATATCTTAAAAGAAAAACAGCATTTGCTTTATAATTAGGATCCAACTTTCTTATAGTTCCTTTACATCTCTCCTCTGGGCTTCCACAGCATATAAATATGTCATCAGTCTTGTTTTTTTGAATAGTTTCTATTATGCTTAACTCTAAAGGTTTAGTTATTATTTTCCTTCTCTCCCTCCATATATTAGAAAAAAGATATATGCCGGATTTGAAACTTACACATATTTATCCTCGGGCATTATTAGGATTTTTTTGAATTTAGTTGGTATGGCTTTTTATAAAGCCGAGGACGAAGGAGTAAATATCAAAAAGGGAGAAAAAATTCCTATAGAATATCAGACTTGGGCAGCTTATGTAGTTTCTAAAGCTTGGTTAGAGAAAATCCCTGTAAATTTAGAAGAATATGGCGAGAGGATGTATCAGTTTATAGTAGATATCGGTGACATATTCAGAGAGAGATTATTGTATCATCCAACTGAGCCGGAAACTTTGACTATTAGGTTTGTAGATCCGTATAATTTAACTTCTTCTTATCTTCTAAATTCACTTTTTTCTTATGCTATCAGG
>QMUN01000165.1 GCA_003660605.1 Thermococci archaeon | reverse complement strand
CCTCTTCCTTCTTCTACTGCAGCTACGATGGACGCAAAGTTATCATCAGTAAGGATCATATCAGAAGCTTCCTTTGTTACATCTGTTCCTGTTATGCCCATAGCTATCCCTATATTCGCATTTCAGTGCAGGTGCATCATTTATTCCATCTCCTGTCATTGCCACTACCTCCCCCTTTTTTTTGAATGCACTGATGATCTTCATTTTACGTTCGGGAGAGACTCTGGCCTATACTTTAACATTCTCTACTATCTTCTCGAACTCTGAATCACTCAGTTCGTCTAGTTCTCTCCCTGTAAGTATGATATCTCCTTCTTCAAAGATCCCCAGTTCATTGGCGATAGCTTTCGCTGTTAGTTTGTGATCTCCCGTAATCATAATCACTTTTATCCCCGATAATTCACAGATTTTTATAGCTTCCCTGACTTCTTCTCTTGGAGGATCAAGCATTGCTGTTAAAGATGCGAAAACTAGATCTTTTTCTTCCAAGATACCTCCTTCTTTATACGCTAAAGCCAATACCCTAAGACCTTCAGATGCAAAGGTTTCATTTATTTCCAGAATCTTTTTTTTATCTGTTTCTGTTATCTCTCTAATACCATTGTCATAGATATATGAACAGTTTTCCAGAATTGTTTCAGGAGCACCTTTACTATAGATCATGTCATTGAGAACAGACATCATTTTTCTTTCAGAGGTGAAAGTCAATTCGTCCTTTCTTGGAAATCTCTCTTCGAGATCAGATTTTTGCATACCTATCTTCTCGGCAAGAACGAGTAAAGCTCCTTCCGTTGGATCACCGATCACTGTATAATCTTTTTCATGAACAAGCTTTGCATCGTTGCATAAAGCAGATATCCTTCCTATAAGTTCCAAATTTTTACGATCTATCTCTTTTTTCTCTACATAAAAATCTCCTTTTGGAATATAGCCGACACCACTCACTTCGATGATTTGATCATTAAAAAATATCTTCTTTACTGTCATCTCATTCTTTGTCAGTGTCCCTGTTTTGTCACTGCAGATCACTGTTGTGCACCCTAACGTTTCTACAGCAGGCAATTTTCTTATTATAGCATTTCTTTTGACCATCTTTTGAACGCCCAAAGCCAGTGTGATCGTAACAACTGCTGGCAGAGCTTCAGGAACTGCAGCTACGGCAAGAGATACACCCCATATAAACATTTCCAGTGGTTCATGTCCTCTCAGTATACCCAGAACAGCTACTAAAGAACATATTATTAATGCAGATACCCCCAGAACTTTTCCCACACCTTCCAGATTTTTTTGTAATGGAGTCATCTCCTTTTTTACACTCTGTAGCATTTTGGCAATCTTTCCGAACTCGGTATTCATTCCCGTTGCGTAAACTACGCACATACCACGTCCAAATGTCACTATTGTTCCAGAAAAGACCAGATTTTTTCGCTCTGCCAAGGGTAACTTTTCTGTAAGCGTTTCAGACGTTTTTGTTACAGAGACAGATTCACCTGTTAATACAGATTCGTCTATACTTAGATTATACGATTTTATTATTCTGCAATCTGCGGGGACTTTGTCTCCAACTTCCAAGAGAATTACATCCCCCGGAACTAATTCTCCAGTGTCTATTATCTTTTCAGTCCCGTCCCTAAGCACTTTAGCTTTGGGGGAACTCATTTTTTTTAGCATTTCTAAGGACTTTTCTGCTCTATACTCCTGAACAAATCCCAAAACTCCAGATGCAAAGAGTATGATTGATATGACAACAGCATCTGCAGTTTCTCCGATTAATAAAGAAACAATAACTGCTATCATTAAGATTACCATTAAAAAATCTTTAAACTGGCTTAGAAAGATCGTTAATACAGATATCCTCTTACCTTCTTCTAATTCGTTATACCCATATTTCTTAATTCTCTCTTCAGCTTTTTCCTGTCTCAGTCCGTGCTCTGTAGTTTGAAGTTCTTTTAACACAGAGGATATACTTTTTGTGTACATCATAGATCAATTAAATGATTTTAAAAGAATATAAAAGTCTTTGCCAAAAAACTCTTTAATATAAAGATATAGTAATAAAATCATATATGTACTTTTTATATTTTGTGCAAAAATTTTTTCAAGTCTCAATTTAGAATATAAATAGATAGAAATATAGATTATTAAAATTATAACTATTTAAATAGATTTCTTTTTAGGAAACTATTTTATAAAATTTAAATTATCAGTTTCATTTTGAAATACCTTTTTTAGATAAGGGATGACTCTTTTTGTATACCTCTTCCTTATACTTGTTAGTTACATGTGTGTATATCTGTGTTGTAGATAAGTTACTGTGTCCAAGTAAATCCTTAATAACAACAATATCTGCATCGTTTTGAAGTAAATGTGTAGCAAATGTGTGTCTTAGTGTGTGCGGAGTTATTTTTTTGTTTATTTTTGCTTTTTTAGCATATTTTTTTATGATACTCTGGATAGATCTCTGCGAAATCCTTTCTCCATCTTTATTTATTATTAATGCTTCTCCATTTTTCTTTCTCGTTTTTATGTATTTATTTACAAGTTTTCTTGTGTTTTCATCTATAAACACAACTCTATCTTTGGCCCCTTTTCCCAAATGGACAAAAATTTTGTCTTCTTCTATATCTTTGATATTTAAATTACAGAGTTCAGAGACCCTTAATCCTGTGGCATAAAGTAGCTGCATTATAACTCTATCTCTTAAGTTTTCAGAAGAGTTTAATAAAGCCTTTATTTCACCGTAATTTAAGAATACGGGCAAATTTTTGGATATTTTAGGAAGTTTAATGCTGTCAGCAGTTTTCATCTTTTTCGTGCTATAAAAGCATTTTATAGCACTTAAGTGCCTATATAGCGATTTTAAAGATAAATTCTTCTCTTTTTGTAAATTAAACATGTATTTTTTAATGTCTTCATCTTTTACTTTCTTATATTCCTTATTAATATATTTAAAGAAATTTTCTACCGTGTTTTTGTAGTTTTTTATCGTATTTTCCGAGTATCCCATTAAACTCATATCCATCACAAAATCTTCTACAGCCTTCATCTTATCACCTTCGTATAATGTACCTTATACGAAGTTATTTATATAGTTTTCGGTAAGAGTGTCAAAAAGGCCTTTTTTAGCCTAAATACCCTACATTCCAAAGGAAAAATATACCTGTTTTGACCGTGTTTTTTTGAGTAATTTATTTATTCTCATTTTTTAGAAAAATTTGTAAAAATTCCAGAAACTATTTTTATATATTGGACTATAGAATTGAGAGTCTTATAAAAT
>QMUN01000164.1 GCA_003660605.1 Thermococci archaeon | reverse complement strand
CGCTCCTACAATCATTAAAATATCATTCATTTCAAAAAAATTTGTTTTAAATACTGTATAAAAGAGTCTCAGCATCGAGTATAGGCAAATTTTCAAAACTAGTCCTGAAAGAAGGGAAGATACAGGCGGGGGAGCTATAGAATGTGCATCGGGGATCCAGAAATGCAGAGGGAAAATTCCTGACTTTATACCAAGGGATGTTAAAAAAAGTAGAAATGTTATCTTAAGTTGCGGTGTGTTCATCATATTTATGTTCAAAAACCCAGTAGTTTCGTAAACGATACCAACTCCAAACAAAAAAAATGCTGAGGCTACGCTTCCCAGAACTAAATACTTGAAGCTCGCCTTATAGGATCTTTTCTCTTCGGATACGACCAGAATATATGTAGAGACCGAGAGTATCTCAAAAAAAACGTACATATTGAATATATCTCTCGTCAACAAAACTCCCTGCATCCCCGCTGCCATCAGTAGATACAAAACTTTGTACTTTGAAGATCGTGATAATGAGTATATCATTATTAGAATCAGTAATGCTAAAGAGATAAAAGAGAAGAAAAAGGACAGGCTGTCTATTTCTAGAGTTATGCCTAAAAATGGGCTCCATCCTCCTATGTTGTAACTTACAGTGTCTCCTGAAGATATTGCGGGAAAGGTAGATACTAAAATTAAAAAAGGGATCAACAATCCCATTATCGATAAAAGATTTTCAAAAAATACAATTTTCTTAAAAACGTGCATTAAAGATAGGATAAAAGCTAAAAAAAAGGGTACTGCAATAATGAATATAATATCCATCAAAGATCCTCCAGCATTTCAATATCAAGAGTTTTGTATTTTTCATAGATCTTTAAAGCCAGAACCAAAGCCAGAGATGTGGTACATACCTCTACGACTATCGTTGTGAGCATCAGAGTATGTGGAAGAGGATCCACATAAATATTGTTTCCCGAGATTATGGGTGCTACTCCACTATCCACGTATCCAAGACTTACAAAAAAGAGAACCAATCCTGTAGAAATAATAATTAAACCAAAAATTATTTTGAAGATATGTTTTTTTGCCACCATTCCGTACAGTCCTATAATTATTAGGAGTATGCCTATGTTGATTCCGTTTAGTATCATCTAATTCCTCCTTTCAATATACTCCAGTACGATAAAGAACAGGATAGCAAATCCTGCCGCCACTTTGAGCCCGATGGCAATATTTATGAGAGGTATAGTTCCTCCACTAATTATCGTACCTGGAGTTCCTTTGGCAATAAAGTTTGAAAAAAGAAACCCTCCAAGGATAATTCCAGAAAGTCCTATAAATAAAAAGACCAATGCACCTATATTTTCAAATATTGAGAAATATTTTACATGTTTTTTTATTCCAAATACCATATAAATCAGCAGAGCACATGATCCAAGTATAACTCCCCCCTGAAATCCTCCGCCAGGGGTCAAATGGCCGTTTATTATGATGTATATCCCAAATAAGATCATAAATGGTATTACTATATTTGTGGCAGTTTCAACTATTCTCGAACTCATTTTTTATCACCTTTTAATATCATGGAGACCCCAAGAATTGCTATAAAAAGGATAATAGTCTCTCCAAGCGTATCATAAACCCTATAATCTGCGAGTATAGAACTGACCAGATTTACCGCCCCAGTTTCAGAGACTCCCTTTTCGATATACATTTCTGCAGTAATGCCAACGTCATTTCCAAATTTTAATTTTAGATTAGAAAATATAAGAATACCCAAAATTAAGACAATTATAAATCCTATTTTTGCCTTCATTCACATTCCTCCGTTTTGTGTATTACAAAAATAAAAACCCCAAAGAGAGCTATTCCAGCTACTATGGAGGAGAGAGCAACATCAGGAGCCTGAAGCTGGAATAATACAACGGCAAAAATGGCGCTGAGAACACCATACAGTATTATTGCACTGATAAAATTTTTACTTTCTATTATTATAATAGCCAGTACTACAATCACCATCAATAGTATCTCATGGATAATCTCGAGCATACATATCCACCACCGTTATTTTATCGGGTTTTATTCCACGTTTATGAGCTGTTCTTGCCAAAGCATGAGAAACAACGGGATTGAGAAGAAAGATCAGTACAGCAATGGTCAGAATCTTGATTGAAGTTAAGGTTATACCTGTATATGCTGTCAGTGCTATGAGAATCGATAATGCTCCTCCAGTATCACATTTTGTTGAGGCATGGAGTCTTGTATACACGTCTGGAAATCGTATTATACCAGCAGCTCCAAAAACCATAACTGCACATCCTGCGATAAAAAGTAAAATTTCAAGCATTTCAAGCCTCCGTCTCCATTGTTCTTACAAGAATTAAAGGGCATAAAAAATTGATCAGCGAGTAGGCTATAGCTAAATCCAGAAAGATGGATCTTTCATAAAATACTGAAAGAAGGACAAAGAAAACGATTATTTTTGTTCCTATAGTGTTAAGACCTATCATCCTATCAATTACTGTCGGCCCATAGATAACTCTGAACATGCAGATTATGGAGGTAAAAATCAAAACAATGGAAACTATCAATAGAGGGTCTACCAGAATATTCTCTCCAACCATTTGTCCAAACCTCCTTTTATTATATCTCCCGCTCTTTCCGAGCTAAATGTTTTGACATCTATCCAGTGCACATATAACGTGTTTCCCTCGAGTGTTTCTTTAACATCAACTGTGAGTGTCCCGGGAGTCAGGGTGATAAGATTTGCAAGAGCTGTAACTCCCGTATCTGATCTCAGGTCTGTCCTGATCTTTACTATTCCTGGTTTTATATCCATAAATATAACGTGCTTTGCCACATTAACATTTGCCTCGATAAGGCGAAAAAGATAGATAAATATCAATTCCGGGACATAGATCAATGAGAAGCTCAATATTTTTTCTATTAAATGACCTCTGCTTCTTATATCTTTCGTAAAAAGTTCGTATGCAAAAATTGAGATGCCCAATGAGACAGCTAAACCTATCAGAACACTAAAAAACTCAAAGCTTGAAGAAAGTATAATCCAGTACAGAAATAATACACCGCATGTGAGCACAATTTTTTGAGTTTTTGTCAGGACTTTTTCATACTTTAATTCAGCTTCGATCTTTGCTTTAATTTTATCAATTCTTTCTCTGAGATAGAAATGCATCTTAGACATACTATAAATATGTTGTTATTATTATAAAAAATTAACTGCTCATATCTTCTTCTTTTTTAGAATATATCCATAAGAGCTATCTTTTCAAAGATCTCTTTTTTATT
>QMUN01000163.1 GCA_003660605.1 Thermococci archaeon | reverse complement strand
AATACCCATAGATGTTGCAAGAGAAGTAGCGGAAATAGATCCCGATATAATACATATGGTGAGGGTAAAGGTCGAAAAACCTGGAACAGAAAAAGAAGTTGCTTTGAGAATAAATTTGATAATCCCAGATGTTGAAGCAACTACATCATCTGAACAGACGGAACAGATAAGCGAGTTTCTGGGTACGATAGAGACAATGACATGGGCTATATCCGCTATAGCAGCTATAGTTGGTGGAATAGGGATCATGAACACGATGTTGATGTCGGTAATAGAAAGAACAAAGGAGATAGGGGTTTTTAAAGCTGTCGGCTGGAGTAACAATGATGTTTTAAAAATGATACTTCTTGAAGGTTTTTTACTGGGCCTTTTTGGAGGATTTCTCGGCATTGGAGGAGGGAAACTTAGTACAATAGCCTTTGCATCTTTTTTGAGAGGATTTCAGGCCAACATAACATTGGCCCTCGTAGGAGAAGCAATGGTATTTGCTGTTGCTCTTGGAGTTTTTGGGGGAATATATCCTGCTTACAAGGCTGCTTCAATAGATCCCATAGATGCTTTGAGGAATGAGTAAATGATAGAACTCATAGATTTAAAAAAATACTACAAAATTGGAGACATAACAGTTAAAGCCTTAGACGGCGTGAGTATTAAAATAGAGGATGGTGAATTTTTAAGCATCGTCGGACCTTCGGGCTCAGGCAAAACAACGCTTTTAGACCAGATAGGTGCTCTCGATACACCTACTTCTGGGAACGTCATAATAGACGGCATAGATATTGCCAAAGTTCCGAAGTCTATTCTTTACAGACTCAGAAGAGAAAAAATAGGATTCATATTCCAGGATCATAATCTTATAGCCAGTTTAACTGCCCTGGAAAATGTTCTCATACCGTTACTTCCTGAAGGCATAGACCAGAAAAAGTATGAAAGAGCATTAAAATTACTGGAGGCTGTTGGATTAAAAGAAAGAGCACTGCACAAACCATCCGAGCTTTCTGCAGGCCAGAAACAGAGAGTCGCTATGGCGAGGGCTCTGATAAATAATCCTAAAATAATCCTGGCAGATGAACCAACAGGTTCTGTAGATACAAAGACAGGAAAAGAGATCATGGGGATTTTAAAGCAGTTGAACACTAATTTTAATACTACTATCATTATAGTAACGCATGATCTGGAGATGGCGAGAGATACTGAAAGGATCATTTTTTTAAGAGATGGAAAAATAGATAAAGAAACCAAAGTTTAAAAAGTTCATGATAATCTCGATAGCACAAATGGATATAATTTTAGGAAATAAAGAGAAAAATTTACAGAAAGGGATAGACTTTATAGAAGAGGCAGTGAAAAGAAAATCCGATATTATAGTATTTCCTGAACTCTGGACTACTGGTTATGCGAAGAATGTAAAAGAGTTAGCAGAGCCTCTCGATGGAAAAACTATTGAAGAACTTACAGATATCGCAAAAAAAGACATAAAGATTTTTGGTTCTATAGTTGAAAAAGCAGAAAGTTGTTACAATACAATGCACTATATATCGTCAAAAGGATTGGAAGCTTCTTACAGAAAGATTCATCTCTTTTCACTGATGAATGAAGAGAGATTCTTTGCAGCAGGAAACAAAATCGGATTAAAAGAAAATATAGGGATGATGATATGTTATGATCTGAGATTTCCAGAACTTTCGAGAAAACTAACTATGAATGGAGCTGAGATACTGATCGTATGCGCAGAATGGCCGTATCCTAGAATTGAACACTGGAGAACACTGCTAAAAGCAAGGGCGATTGATAACCTGGTCTATGTTATAGGATGCAACAGAGTCGGCAACGATGGGAAACTTGAGTATTTCGGGCATTCTTCTGTAATAGATCCATGGGGAATAAGAATCATCGAAGGAGGAAAAGATGAGGCTCTATTGACATGTGAGATCGATCTTTCTTTAGTAAGGGAAGTGCGGAAAAAATTTCCTGTTCTGAAAGATATAAAGGAAGTTTATTAGAGTTATCACATAATTCCATACCAAGGAAAAAATTAAAATGGCAGAACAAGGAATACATACTATGTTAACAATAAAAAACTGTTCTCTGATTGACGGCAATGGAAATTTTGAAGAGGATGTATCTATTCTCATTGAAAACAATAAAATAAAAGAGATAGGTTCTCCAGAGGAAAGAGGGAGAATAATAGATGCCAAAGGCAAGTATGTACTTCCAGGATTGATAGATTCGCATCTTCACTTAGCTGGAACAAGGAGCATGAATCCCCTGGATTGGGTCCTGGAAAATTCCGCATTGAAGACGATAAGAGCTGTAAAAGATGTAGAAAAACTTATAGAAGCTGGATTTACGAGTGTTAGATGTGCAGGAATAAGCCCTCATTCCTTAGCTTTAAGAGATGCTGTTAATGAAGGGATCATAAAAGGTCCCAGAATTCAGGCAGCTGGAAGAGTGATGAGCCAGACTGGCGGCCATGGCGATTTTCACATGCTTCCGTTAGAATGGGCTAAGAAAGCTGAAATGTCGTGTATAGTAGATGGTGTTGACGAATGCAGAAAAGCTGCCAGGGAACTGCTGAGAGAAGGTGTGGATTTTATTAAAATGTGTACAACTGGGGGAGTGTTGTCGGAAAAAGATTCTCCGGAACAAGCACAGTTCACGGTAGAAGAGATAAAAGCAGTTGTGGAAGAGGCCGAGAGGGTAAATAAAAAAGTAGATACACATTCACAGGGTACAGAAGGCATAAGGAATGCTGTAAAAGCAGGAGTGAAAAATATAGTCCATGGATTTTATTTAGATAAAAAAACGTGCAGAATGATGATCGAAAATAACTGCGTGTATATACCCACGTTATCTGTGAACTATAAACTGTTCACAGAGGGTAAAGACTTCGATGTTCCTGAGTATGGTCTGAAAAAGATTAAAAAGACCTCAGAAATACATAAAGAAAGTATTGCTCTGGCATACAAGATGGGAGTAACAATAGCAACAGGGACAGATTTTATAGGACCTGAGTTACTTCCTCACGGAGATAATGCTTTGGAACTGGAACTTTTAGTAGAAAAAATAGGTTTTACGGAGATGGAAGCGATCACAGCTGCTACAAAAAATGGGGCAATAACAATGGGAAGAAATGATCTTGGAACGATAGAAGAAGGAAAAACTGCAGACATGATCATTGTAAACAAAAATCCTTTAGAGAACATAAAAATATTGAGAGAAAAGAAAAACATAGAATGTGTCATAAAAGGTGGAGTGATAATACGAAAATAAGCGTGAGTTTGAAGACAAAATATTTATATCATAGAAAATTTT
>QMUN01000162.1 GCA_003660605.1 Thermococci archaeon | reverse complement strand
TGGCAAAAAGAGTCGTGGAGATAAAAAACATAAGAATAAAGTATGCATTAGTATTTTTCCTGATATTTTTATCATTTGTTCAGAATTACTGGATATTTGGAGCTATAGGACCGTCAACACGTGAAATTAGATCATGGGATTTTTTAGATGAAAACTCTCTTGAAGATTGTAAAGTTCTCGGATGGGATAGGTATCCCCAGGTTTTCACTGTGAAAAGAAAGATATATTTTTCAGAAGAAGACTATGAAAACTATAAAAATTTTGATTATGTCTCTCCAGATGCAAATGTTCTCATTTACAGAAAAGAGTTTTTGGATTCTTTGGAAGAAGATAAGATATATGATAATAAAATAGGGATATGGTATATAGATTCATAATATATTATACCCCTCTTCTAAAGCTCTAAGATCGAGATCTAAAAATTTTTCTGGAATTTTTTCCTTCAAAACTTCCACAATATCCTCTTTTGCAAACGGAAGCTTCTCCCCCACTTTACATAACGCGCCGATCATGATAATGTTCATCACTATCGGATTTCCTAATTTTTGTGCTACATTATAAGCATCAAATCTGTAAACTCTGCAGTAAGATTCCAGAAAACTGATAACTTTGTTTGCATCTGGATATTCAGCCTGTCCTATTGAGACCGTAACGGGAACAACAGGTTTTTCGTTTATCACTGCCACCCCATCCTTTTTCATGAACTTTACCTGTCTCAATGCTTCTACAGGCTCAAATCCCAAGAGATAATCGCATTTACCTTCGGGTACCAAAGCTCCATATACATCCCCTATCCTGACATGTGATGTTACAGCTCCTCCCCTCTGAGCCATTCCATGAGTCTCGCCTATCCTTACCCTATAATCCTTATTCAAAGCAGCCTTTGCCAGTATCTGCGAGGCCAAGAGATTTCCCTGACCTCCAACTCCAGATATGATAATATTCGTTTCCATGATATCACTATATTTTTTAAATAGTGAAGTTTAAAAAAGATTTGGTGTTGCCTCTATGCAAAGTTTTATAAATATCTAAGAAAATTCTTGAACATGAGGAGGGATTTACTTTGCAATCCCGGATTCAGCTAAAGATGTGCTGGAAGCACTGGTAGAGAAAGATGGGATATCTTCTAGAAGTATTGCTGAAAAAATAAATATGCCTGATAGAACTGTCAGATATGCTCTAAAAATTTTAAAATCCAGGGATCTTGTAATAATGAAGATTATTCTTGGTGATACGAGAAAGAGAATCTACACTGTCAATAGAGAAGTTCTGGAGAATGACAGAAAACTTTATAAATCAAGGCTATAATCTTAAAATGGTGAGGAAATGAAAGTACTCATAGCTACTTTAGGTATAGGAAAAGGAACATGGGGACATATAGGTCGCCTGATGCAGGAGGAGTGGGATAAAATAACCTTAATATGCAACGAATGGACTAAAGAGAAGTTCACTCATGAGAAGGATGTGGACTGGATAATTGTGAATTCAAGAGATAATATAGACAGTATGGTAGAAGAAATAAAGAAAAATTTAGATAATATGGAAAATATCCACATAAACTTGATCTCTGGCAGTGGAAAGGAACATATGGCATTATTGATGGCTTTGAAAGATAAGAAGCTGAAATACAATCTCTGCATTCTCGCAAAGGACGAGATGAAGATAGTTTAACAGTGAATTCTCCACCTTCGAAAAAGTTATATATCTATCTCTGCAACTTACAACATGAAGCAGGTGCATATATTTGTCTCGGGTAGAGTACAGGGAGTCTTCTATAGAGCCAATACAAGAAAAAAGGCGAAAGAACTGGGGATAAAGGGATGGGTAAGAAACCTATATGATGGTAGAGTGGAGATTACGGCAGAAGGGAAAGAGGAGGATCTCAAAAAATTTATAGAGTGGTGTAAAAAGGGACCAGAGTTAGCATTTGTTGAAAATATAAAAGTAGAATGGAAAGATTATAAAGGAAATTATAAAGATTTCTCGGTGGTAAGATAATGAAAAAGATATTATCCCTTCTTTTGATAATTTTTTTAACAGGATGCACAGTAACAACCTTTGTCATTACCGACGCAAAATTATGCGCAGAGGTAAAAGATGGAAAACCCTCTGGAATAGGTACAAGTTTTCCGAATGCAGGAATGGTGTACTGCTGGCTTGAGTACAAACATGCACCAGAAAATACCATAATGAAAGCAATCTGGTATTACGAAGAAGAAAAAATGTATAAAAAAGAGATAAAACTCCAGAGCAAATCAGGGAGCATATGGTTCTCCATATCCTCAACTGAAAATGTTCTGCCTCACGGCAATTATAAGATAGAGATATATGTTGACAATCAATTAAAAAAAGAAATGGAGTTCTCTATAACTCAATGAAATTTTTTGGAGCTTTGGTGAGAATCTCTATTTTATCTTTCTTTATTAAGACATCATCCTCTATTCTGACCCCGCCGTATCTGGGTATATAAATGCCAGGTTCTACTGTGAAGATCATGTTTTCCTCCAATATCAGATCAATGCTGGGGTGAAGTGAGTATCCATCGTGTACTGATAATCCAATAGAATGACCCAACGAATGAGTGAATCTCCCTTTGTATTTTGTAGAATTTATGAAATTTTCTACTACCTTATGTGCATTTCCTCCTTTTTCTCCTACTCTTACGTTCTCGAATCCTATCTCCTGGGCTTTTAGTACAGTTTCATAAATTTCCTTTTGTTTTGCTTCGGCTTTTCCGAATATAAATGTTCTAGTTATATCCGAGACGTATCTTTTATATCTTGCTCCAAAATCCAAAAGTACGTAATCTCCCTTCTTCAAGACTCGATTACCTGCTGTATAGTGTGGTTCGGCTGCATTCTCACCAAAGGAACATATATTTGTGAAAGAAGGCTCCGTAGCACCTTTTTTCAACATCAGATAAGTCATCTCTGCAGAGAGTTCGTATTCTCTAATTCCCTCTTTTATGTACGATTTTATTTCTTCACAAACTTCTGAAACTATATTGCATGCTTTTTTAATCTTCTCTATCTCATCCTTTTCCTTTACAAGTCTTGCCTTTGATAATGCGTTAGAAACATCGATTATCTCAGCTTTTGTGATCCTTTTTAATTTTTTATATGAATCATAGCTCAAATTCTTTCCATTTATTCCTATTCTATCCACTTTGAGCTTTTTCTTTAAAATATCCTTTTTTTCTTCTCTCTTTTTAAAAATGTGTATCCTGTCCTTTTTTGCCTTTTTCGCACTCTCTTCTTCCAGGAGCGAAACTATTAGTTCTAAAGAGTCGGGATACGCAAGAGCTGCGCATCCTTCAAAAAGCCCGGATTCAGCACCTGTT
>QMUN01000161.1 GCA_003660605.1 Thermococci archaeon | reverse complement strand
GTGCAAATATAACATGGCTTCTTTTTCTGTTGAGGAAAGAAAAAGACCTGGACCTGACAGGAGGAGTGTCGAGATCTCAAAGGTTACGAGAGGTGCCCTTGAGCCTGTAGTTCTCACAGAAAATTTTCCTGAGTCTGTAATAAATGTTAATATCGAGATAGTCCAAGCAGAAGCTGGAACAAGATGTGCTGGTATTACATGCGCAAGTGTTGCGTTGGCGGATGCAGGAATACCTATGAAAGATCTCGTACCCGCATGTGCTGCAGGAAAAATAAGTGGTGAAATAGTCCTCGATCTGTGTAAAGAGGAAGATAATTTTGGAGAGAGTGATCTTCCCATAGCAATGGTCCCGAGGACAGGAGGAATAAGCCTTCTGCAGATGGATGGGCTCATGACGGTAGAAGAGCTGGAAGAAGCTTTAAATCTAGCTAAGAAAGGATGTAAAATAGTGTATAAGAAGCAAAGAGAAGCCTTAAGGAGAAGATACGGAAGTGGTGACCATGACTGAAGTAGATCTTATATCTCATATAGAGAGAGATTACATTTTAAATCTCGCCAAAAAGGGCGAAAGAGAGGATGGCAGAGGATTTGATGAGTATAGAAAGTTAATCTTACAACCGGGTATCATTAAAAAAGCTGAAGGATCGTGCTTGACGAATCTAGGAGATACAAAGGTTCTGGCAGGGATTAAAGTAGATAAAGGAGAACCTTTTCCTGACACGCCGGATCAGGCAGTTATGACGACAAACGCAGAGTTGATACCTCTAGCCAGTCCGGTTTTTGAGCCAGGACCTCCTGATGAGGATTCCATAGAGCTTGCGAGAGTTGTGGACAGAGGAATAAGGGAAGCTCCAGCTCTGGACATGCCGTCCTTAGTGATAAAAGAAGGAGAACTCGTTAGAGTGGTTTTCATTGATCTCCATATTCTAGACAGCGATGGAAATTTATTCGATGCTTCAAATAGAGCAGCTGTGACAGCTCTTCGCACGACAAAGATACCTGTACTCGATGAGGAGGGCAATCCTACAGAAGATCTCATGCCACTCCCCGTGCTTAAAACTCCGATTTCCTGTACCTTTGCAAAAATAGGCGAAAATATTCTCGTGGATCCAAGCCAGAACGAAGAAAAAGTACTGGACGCAAGATTAACTGTAACGACCGAAGATAATGGCTACATCTGTGCTATGCAGAAAGGAGGGAGCAGCCAATTTACAGTAGAGGAGATTGTGGATTGTGTAAAAAAGTCTATCAAAATGGGAAAAGAGATCAGAAAAACTATTTCGGATCTTATAAAAAAGGAAGGTTTATAAAGGAAGGATAAAAGTGATTTTATGGGTAGCGCTAACAGATTCGGAGTAAAGGCTGGGAAAGGCATCAGAGATAGAGTCAACAAGATAGAAAAAGATATGAGGATCAGACATAAGTGTCCGAGGTGCCAGAGAAAGAGTGTAAGGAGAGTCTCTACAGGGATATGGGAATGTAAAAAGTGCGGATTGAAATTTGCAGGAGGAGCTTATCTCCCTGAAACAGACTCTGGAAAGCTTGTAAAAAGGACCATAAAAAGGGTGAGCGAAGGTGTATAAATGTATAAAATGTGGAAAAATCCTGGATAAAGACTCTCTGGACTTTTCACAAAGTGTTAAGTGTCCCTTTTGTGGTGCAAGAATCTTAGTTAAAGTAAGACCACCTCTTTCCAAAAAGGTAGAGGCAAAATAAATGCTTATAACCAGTTCAAGAAGAACATCTATAAAGACAAAAGAGTTTTGTAGAGAGTTAGAAACTGTTCTTCCTCTCTCATTTTATCTGCCGAGAGGCAAAAAATCTTTGAGAAGCATTATAAATTTGGCGTATGAGAAAGGAAGGGATAGAGTATGTATAGTAGAAACAAAGGAAGAGGAACCGAGTAAAATCTCGTTTATAAAGGTAGATCTGGACTGGCAGTGGATAGGCTGTATAAATGTCTCTGTTTCTTTAAGAAAAGAGACCATACCTCCTATAGAGGAGGATATTGAGTTGGGTATAGAAGGAAAAGGAGAATATCTTGAAGATCTCGCTTATTTTTTCAATGCTGTTTCAGGGGATAGTTATGCAGTCATACATTTAGAAAATGATACAATAAACTTTTATAGAAAGGATATCCATAATAAATTAATAGGGCCCGAGATAAAAATTTTGGATCTCTACAGGTATGATAAAGATGGACAGAAAGATCAAACTTAAGATATACACTCCGAACAAAGATATAGTATATAAAGCTTTGAAAATGGAGATAGACTCTGCACCATACAAAAAGACATCTACAATATTTGAAAATAATGAAGATTTTCTTTATCTACAGATCAGTTCTAAAGATCTCTCAGCTCTGAGAGGCACATTCAACTCTTACATGAACTGGCTGAAAGTGATTATGGAAAATTTGGATGAGTAAAACCTTTCCAATACCTATATATATGAATACAAGAACAATACATTGTGAATTTTATGAACAGGAAATTAAGTAGAGGATTGACAGTATCGGTAATGACAATAGTGATTCTGGCTGCATTCAGTGGATGCATCGAAGAAGAAAAAGAAACGAATATCACAGTGGAAATACTAAAAATGTTGCCAGGAGAGAGCGAGTCTCTCACAGTTTTCAATTTAAAAGCTATGAGAGAAGAACCAAATTTAAAAGAGTATTACGATGTTTTGACAGAGGAACCACAGGCACTGATATTACCTTATGAAGATATAGATCTGGTGGGAGCATGCGCCAGTTCTTCAGGAAAATTTCTTATCTTGATACTAAAAGGAACGTTTGGTGATACTGACATTGAGACCGCAAGAGGAGAATGTGAGAATGTTGAGCATTATAAAGACGCAGAAATCTGGACTGAGTGCGGAGGGTATTACAGTGAAGTGAATTCAAGAGTGATCCTCAACGAGCTGGTAATGTTGTGTAAGGCAGAAAACAAGGAATCTGTGAAGATGGCAATTGATACTATTGGGGGTATAAAAGAATCAGTTTATGACAGTGATGAAGACGTCAGGGATGTGGTAAATAGATTGTTGCCGAATGGAATCACAACTACGATAATGAAAGAAAGCTACGCAGGTTCTTGGTATGGAGAAATTATCGTGGGTTTCACGGCAGTGAAAGGTAATGAGGACACAGTAAAATTCAAGATGGTTCTTAAGTTCAAAACAAAAGAGGATGCAGCAGAACACGGAAAAGAGGTCATGGAAGAATTTGATAAAGAAGAAATGGAAATATCCAATCTTGAGATGAAACAGGATAAGGAGTTCATTGAGATTACTGGAAAGTTGCCTATAAAAAACCTATCCAAGTTTCTGGGGTATTC
>QMUN01000160.1 GCA_003660605.1 Thermococci archaeon | reverse complement strand
TTATAGAAAAGAAGTGCAGATGGTTTATCAGGATCCATTTGCATCCATCAATCCAAGATTCAGAATATACGATGTTCTTGAGGAGCCCCTGCTGATCCATGGGATAGGGGAGTCTATACATGAGAGAGAGGAGCTCATTTTCAGGGCTCTGGAAGAAGTTAAAATTACACCTCCAGAAGATTATATACATAGACACCCACATATGCTCTCGGGAGGTCAGAGACAGAGAGTATCATTTGCAAGAGCCACGATCCTCGGGCCCAGTTTTATCATTGCAGATGAGCCTGTTTCAATGCTCGATGTTTCTATAAGAGCGGAGATTCTTGAGTTGATGAGAGATCTTCAAAGAAATAAAGGACTGACTTACCTCTATATTACCCATGATATATCTACATCCAGGTTTTTCGCTCAGAATATAGCTGTGATGTATCTTGGAAGGATCGTGGAGATGGGGTCTGTTAAAGAGGTAATAGATAATCCTCTACATCCTTATACAAAAGCACTTTTAAGCGCTGTTCCTGAGCCGATACCAGAAAGAAGAGACCTGATCAAGGAAATACCTATAAAAGGTGAGATACCAAGTGCTGCGGATATTCCATCAGGATGCAGATTCCATCCGAGATGTGTAGTTGCAAAAGATGCGTGCAAACATGAAGAGCCTGAACTTATAAATAAAGGCAATGGACATCTTGTAGCCTGCCCATATGTCTAATTTTTTTTCTTTTTTGTGATTTTATGAGTATATGGAGATATTTTTTGAGAGCTTTTAGTGTTAAAGGCATAAAATATGGGATGATTCTTTTATTGATAGCATTGTTTCTCTCGATTATCGCCATTGTTCCAAGAGAAGAAGATTCATTTGATGGTATTTTAAAAGACGAGAAAATAACTTTAAATGAGAACATCCCTGAGATAACATTCACAGGAATTATACCCTCTGAACTGAAGTTTTTGAATATCATGGATAGAGAATATAAATTTACCTTGCAGCAAAACGAGACTCGAGGATTTAAAACAGATGACGTCTTAGAGATAGAGATATCTGGAGAGGTTAGATATGAATATACAACATTGGGGTATCCATATTCACTTCTTGGTATACCTGCATTTCTTCTGTTCATAGTGGGAATATTACTCGTGATGAAAAGTACTTCTGTTTACATAAGCGAGGTCACAGAAGAGATAAAAGAAAAAAGCAAGAAGCATTAGAGAAGAGATAGAATCTTTTCATATGCCACTTTCTCGTTTAATTTTAAATCTTCAACAAATTTCTTAGCTTCCGGTGTCCTTGCATTTATATAAACAAAAGTAGCATTAAAGTTAGATGAAGGAATGAGTAAAATGTATGCTTCAGGATTTTTTCCCTCATAAAGTTTGTAACCCTTTTTATAATACCAGTATCTCCTTGCAGATTCCAGTTTGTTAGCTTCCAGTAAGACTTTTTCATCTATTCCATATTCCATTATGTATTCCATGGACTGAGAAACGTATTCGTCCGAGACAATGAAGTTCACATAAGATGGATAAACGACATAATGTGATTTCAGCAGCTCATTCCTTATGTCTATATAGGGGTATATAGGTATAATATCTAAGGATTTGTAAAACCTCTCTATAGCAACTCTATCAGGTCTGTAAGGTAAGATCATGCCGGAAAGTGCCTGAAAGAAAGCATCTTCTGCACCTGCCAATTTAAACCATTCTTCTTCCCCCATCAAAACTAAATTAGTGTCCTTGGAATACGGATCTTCGCCTATTTTGTAAATCCCTTCATAATTACTGCCTATTAAATAATTTCCACTTTCCGTATGAAGAAAAACCTCAGAATGATCTACTACACCTCCACTTTTTGAAGCAGGAATTAAAAAAGCAGAGGCATTTATTCCGTAATCTCTGTATAAATTGTTCAAGATTATCACCTGAACTTCTGCATCGTATCCACATACCCCTGATTTTAAAGGGATCTTTTTTATAACTTCAGGAAACTCTATCTGTACCAAATAACCTCTGTTTATTATCGCGTTCACTCTTTTTGCAATCTCTACAGGATCTTTTTCCATTATGCTGTTTTTTATGTCTTCGTAGTATTCTCCCATCTTTTCTCCGAGAATGTAAGCACTATAAGCCTCAAAGCCAAGATCTTCTTTTGGGTAGGGCTGGATAGGTCTGTAATCCCTGGCTTTTTTCCATATCTCATCTAATTTACCGGAATCGTAAAGTTCTAAATCTATGGTATAGACATCTGGATAATACTCGTATTCTTTCTTTTCGGAGACAGTATTTCCCATACTATCCATAGCCTCTACCCTCACCTCATATTTTCCTAACTCTAGTTTAAATCTCAAGGTATCGGAAAAATACAGGGAATCTCTGCCTTTCAAAGTTTCTGTGTATTCGCCAATATAAACTTTTAAAGTTTTTATTCTGTTGAGATCGTCCTCTGCAAATATTTTTATAACAGTGTCGGGAGACTCGTTTTCAAAAAACAAATCATCGTCTATTCTGACACTGAAATCTATTTCTGGAGGCAAATTATCTTTTTCCCGGAGTATTAAAAAATCGTTCCATGAGTTTTTTAAGTTTGAGACATCATACAAAAAATAATTCTTAACAAACCACTCTCTAAATGTATTATCATCAAAATTCAACGATATTTGCTCATTAAACTCTTTTATCTCTTCTATCTCAAACCCATCTTTTATCCATGAAAAATCTGGCACAATGTTCTTGATATCAGAAGGTAAATTTTGATATTTTATGAGGAGATCTATAATTATCCCTGTAAGCTCTGTAATACTGTTTACATTTCCTATGGATCTCGAATCTTCCACCCCCTCTCTTATCCCCTGTGGAAGTAAGGTGTATACCTTTAAAAAGTCACCCACCTGTTTTTCTATCTTCACTCTAATGTTCCTTAGTTCTTCTATAGTTTTTTCAGAGTTTAAATCAAGCTTAAATATTAATTTCAAGAAATCATCCCTTAACAAAGGATGAATATCATCTAGTGCACTGTTTATCCTCTGAATTTCACTTATATATAATTGAATTTCTTCAGAACTGAGATCTTCTGGAAAAATTTTCAAAAATAAAGGAGATTTAAGGTAGATTTCTTCTATCTCATTTCTAATTTTTTCTGATTTATCATCAATTCTATTTTCTAAAAACTCATCCAGCTCTCTTTCATTTTTCTCCTCTGTTATACTTCCATTTCTAAGGATTAAGAATAAAACGAAGAATATTGTACAAACTGCCAGTATTTTTTTTATCATGCTCTTACTATATTTCTTTCACATAAATATTTTTCTATTACATGGTGTAGTAGACAAAATTTTTATGTTGTACAAACTAAGTG
>QMUN01000159.1 GCA_003660605.1 Thermococci archaeon | reverse complement strand
CCTGAATATGAATCTATATGGGCATTAGGAAACGATACAGGAGTAATGGATCTAGGCGCAGTGATAAAGGCCAATCATATCTGCGATAAACTTGGGATGGACCCGATCTCTTTGGGATCTACCATAGCGTGTGCGATGGAGCTCAATGAAAAAGGATATATAAAAGAAGAAGAACTTCAGGGAATAGATCTCAAGTTCGGGAATGCTGCTGCATTGGTAGAACTTGTGGAGAAAACAGCTTATAAAGATGGATTCGGCAAGTATTTAGCTTTAGGTTCTAAAAAATTGGCTGAGAAATTCGGTGCTCCTGATCTATCAATGAGTGTCAAGGGACTGGAGATGCCTGCATATGATCCCAGAGCTATAAAGGGTATAGGATTAAATTATGCAACAGCTAACAGAGGAGGATGCCATGTTACGGGGTACACCGTTGCCCCCGAGGTCGTAGGAATTCCAGAAAAAATAGATCCGCTGAGTCCAGAAGGAAAAGCTAAATGGGTTAAAATCTTCCAGGATCTTACATGCGTTGTAAACTCTACAGTGAACTGTTTGTTCACAACTTTTGCAATAGGTGCAAAGGATTATGCAGAGCTTCTTTCGGCCGTGACAGGATGGAATATAAGCGAAGAAGAGATAATGAAGATAGGAGAGAGGATATACAATTTGGAGAGAGTTATGATAAATAAGCTTGGCTTCGATGGTAAAGATGATGTGTTGCCTAAGAGGCTTCTGAAAGAGAAAATGCCGGAAGGAGCCGGAAAGGGACAGGTGGTTGAGTTAGAAAAGATGAAAAAGGAATACTATGAACTTCGTGGCTGGGAAAACGGAAAACCCACTCCAGAAAAGCTCAAAGAACTGGAAATAGAACTTTAATTTTTCTTTTTTAATTTTTATGACTAAGAATAGCATGATTCTCCAGATAGAAGTTACAAATAGATGTAATTTTAATTGTAAATATTGTATAAGAAATTTTTGGAAGGCAAAACAGAGAGATATGGATATAAAGCTCTTTAAAAAAATAATCTCCGAAGCTGATCCAGAAAAACTTGATCTGTATGGGATTGGCGAGCCTCTTCTTCATCCCAAGTTTTTAGAAATGGTAAAACTGGCAAGAAATTCTGAGATATTTTTTACTACAAACGGGTCACTCCTGAAACCAAGGATAACGGATATACTTTCAAGAGATATAGACTCCATTTCTTTCTCTATAGATACCTTAGATCCAAAAAAACTACAGAAAATAAGAAGGGGTAGTAATGCTGGAGAAATATTGAGAAACTTTGAGTATCTTCTGAAAGTAAAAAATGATATGGAGATTGGAATAAATGTTGTCATTACAAAAGAAAACTTCATGGATTTACCGCAGATAGTAAAAAAAGCCGGAGAAAAAGGAGTAGATTTCGTTAATGTCTCTCACGTTGTTCCTTACAATAAATCTATATTTGATTTAGCAGTATTCATAACTCCCAGCAATTATTCTTACGAAATAGCAGATTCTGTTCTTGATAAGGGATGGGATTTTATTCATGACTCTATTGTTGAGGCTCAGGTGATCTCTGAATCTCTTAAGGATATAGAGCCAAAATCTTTTTCTCAGTATAAGAACATATGGAAAAAAGCGGAGAAAAATGGTTACTGGGTCAATTTTCCTATGCTCTTAGAAATAAAGGATAAGATGAAGCTTTTAAATGAAGTTAAGAAATCTTTTGAGATAAGTGAAGAAATTGCAAAAGATTTTGGAGTCAGAGTTGATCTTCCAGAGTTTTTCCCAGATGCGAAAAATAGAAAATGTCCATATATAGAAAAAAAAGCTACAATCATAAGAGCAGATGGAAAAATAGTTCCATGTTTTGAGTTCGCGTATCCTCATACAACGTACGTAAATATGCATTCAAAGGAGATAAAAGATGTAGTTTTTGGAGATGTAAATGATAGAAGTACAGAGGAAATCTGGAAAAGTGAACAATACAGAAGTTTCAGAGAATTAAGGAAAAATATTCCAGAAAATATACCATGGTGCGGGGATTGTGTCTATTCTACATTGAACTGTTGGTTTGTGGATAAAAATGAGGATTGTTATGGAAATTCTCCCTCCTGCAGCGAGTGTCTATACAGTATGAATATAGCAAAATGTGTCATATAATTCTTTTAGAAATAAAAAAGTACTATTCTTCAAAGTGGCCTTTTCTTTTGATTTCTTCATAGGCTGCGCCTGCAACAAGTCCAGCCATAACTGATATTAAAAAGAATCCTAGAAGCATCTCTATATTTGCGATTACTTTGCAAAGACCAGTAGGATAGAAATCGCCGTACCCTACTGTTGTTATCGTAGTAATACTGAAGTACCAGTTGTTGATGGAGTTTGTAGAATCAAAATTGCTTTGAGTTTCGGTACAGACACAGCCTAGAGAGGGATGTGAATAAGCTATTGCAAATATCCAGGAAACATAAATCCAGAGAAGGACGATCCCAGTGATGATATGATACCATTTTCTTTTCACAATATATTCAATAGAGTTTGCAAAGATGATATCCCTGAGAAACACTAAAAATACTGAGAGTTTTAAGTTCAATGCAATAATATACAGAATTTTGAGTGTTATGGGATTCGATGTGAACTGATTTATGATAACACCTGCAATTAGAAATATTAAAAAAACAATCAAACTTATCTTACAGTATTTCATCGTGATTGTTCTTCTTTCACTCACAATCAGAAACAGAAATGTAACGAAAACTACAAGAAGAAAAGGATAAACTTTCCATGGAGGAAGATTCCTTCTCCAAAATACGATTAAAACAAGATACGTGGCAAAGAACAATATGGAGAAAACCGGTTTTTTTCTTACAGAAATTTTTATCTTATCTAAAAAATCTGAGTTCATGATCTTACTTAATATATCATCTATTTATATCTTTCTAATCATCTGGAGAGATACTACTTATTGCTTTAAAACCAAATATTTAAATATAGTACTTTCTTTTTTGAGTAATGCGTTCTGTTTCAAAGGAACAGATTCTCAAAGGCCCTATAATAAAAACATTATTTCTTTTAGGATGGCCAATAATGATCTCCAGTCTCCTGGAAACTGCCTATACACTTGCAGATACTTTCTGGTTGGGAAGATTGGAAGAATCGAAGTATGCTGTGGCTGCTCTTCAGATATCATGGCCTATAATATTTTTATTGATATCCATTGCCTTTGGATTGGGAGCTGCTGGGGTTGCTTTAGTATCTCAGTACACAGGAGCAAAAAAGCATGAGGAGGCTGAGAGATCAGCGGGACAGGTTATATTTATCTCTCTGACATTTGGATTGGTCTTTGCCATTACAGGGTTTTTTCTTTCACCTTTCATCGTTCACTCCTTAGGATTGGAAAAGGAGGTCTCTCATTTGGCTATCCTGTATCTGAGGATAATCTTT
>QMUN01000158.1 GCA_003660605.1 Thermococci archaeon | reverse complement strand
CATTTTATTTATATATTTATTTTTTATAGATAATTTTTTCATGCATAAGAGGATCAATTTCGTGGAGGATAAAGTAAAAAACAGCAAGATCAGAAATTTTATTATTAAATGGGGGATTAACAATGTCACACTTTATTAATGGTATGCCTAGATTATTATAATTTTTTAATTTCTCCATGTTATTATCAACTGCTATTATCTTTGCTCCTAGATCTATAAGTTTTTTTGTTGATACATCTCCTATTCCAAAATCAATAACTGTTAGATTTTTAACATCATTGGACGACCAGATTTCTTTCTCTACCTTTTTTGCTCCATTTCATAATCCAGAATATTATTTTGCATAGCTCTCCATTATCAAACCTTTCTATCCATGTATTCGAGTATTTCATTTATATATAGTTTCAGTTTTTCGTACTGCATTTCTGTTATAGGCTTTGGGTGAGTAATGTCGTTTCTTATCTCATTTAACTCTATCATTCTCCCTTTTATCCAGCCTATATTTATAAAATATTTTCCAAAGACAATTTTCCAGTTATCGACATCATTTTTATACAGGATTATAGAGAGATAATGGGAAAAATCTGTATAGTACAGGAGAGGTTGAATTTTTTTCTTTCTGAGTATCGCTTCTTCTCTTCTTTCCTCACAAAGCCTCTGTATATTCTTTGGAATCCCAATCTCCCACCAATTTTCTCCATAATGTTTTTTTAAGGTTTTAACAAAGAAGTTTCTGAGTTTTCTTTCAAATCTTGATAGAGTTTTATAAGCCTGAAGGTTTCTATCCTCCTCTGTTTCCATAGCTTTCTCTTTTTTAAGATTTATATCATCCAATATTCTATCTACTACTTCTAGGACTTCCTTTTTTCTCAGGGGTTTGTTGATTATGTAATCTTCTCCTCCTTTTCTCATCGTCTCTACGGCTACTCTCTCCGATCCATAGGCTGTTATTATAACAACTGCAATATCTTTATTCCACTCTTTTATCCTTTCAAGTACCTTCATACCATCGAGCTTTGGTAGCATATAATCCAGTAATACCAGATCGGGCTGTTCCTCGAAGGTCTTATTTAGAGCCTCTTCACCATCTGTAGCCACTATTATTTCACACTCTACGTCTTTAAGAATCGTTTTTAAAAGTTTTACATTATCTGGGGTATCATCCACTATTAGAATCTTATTTCTTTCCATTTACATCACCTATCGGGATTTCAAATATAAATTTTGACCATTTTCCATACTCACTTTCTACCCATATTTTTCCATTATGCATCTTTATAAAGTTCTTTGTTATTGCAAGCCCTAATCCTGTCCCCGTGTACTCCTTTGTTTCCAAGGGTTCCACCTGTTTAAATTCATCAAAAATGAGGTCATAATATTTCTTTTTTATTCCTATACCCGTATCTTCTACCTCCACTCTGAGATTATTCTCTATTTTAATTGATCTGATATAGATCTTACCGTTTTCTCTATTAAATTTTATTGCATTGCTCAAAAGGTTTAGCATAACCTGCATAATCTTCCTCATATCTCCTTTTATTACAGGATCATCTTTCAGATCTTTTAAGATATCTATCTGCTTTTCCTTTGCCAAAGGATCTACCATTTTTAGGCTTTTTTCAAGAACTTCAGAAAATTTGAACTCTGTAAGATA
Organism: Thermococci archaeon; assembly: GCA_003660605.1. GTDB lineage: Archaea > Methanobacteriota_B > Thermococci > Methanofastidiosales > B48-G16 > B48-G16. The sequence continues at coordinate 1,779 of QMUN01000158.1, read as the reverse complement.
CATATCTGATTTTCCAGCTTCTATTCTCGATATCGTAAGCAGATCTTCTATCATATAAAGTAAATTCTCGCTATTCCTCAGAATTGTCTGTAGATAATCTTTCTGCTCTTCGTTAAGATTCCCATCGTCTAACATAACCTCTGTAAATCCTATTATTGAGTTAAGAGGAGTTTTTAATTCGTGTGATATGTTAGCTAAAAATTTAGATTTTGTTCTGCTTGCTTCTACAAGTTCTTCGTATGACGCCTTTAATTTTTCATTTATCAGTTTTAACTCTGCAGTTCTTTCCTCAACCTTCTTCTCAAGAGCAGAGTAAGATTCATTCAATTTTCCTGCCATAATATTGAACGATTTTGCAAGAGTTTTTAGTTCATCACTTCCAGTTTCAGAGATCTTCGTGCTGAGATTCCCCTCTGCAATCTTTTCTGTGGCGTTTGTTAAACTGACCAAAGGCTCTGTAATTATTTTTGATAAAAAATAACTTATAGATACAGCTGAGATTATGACTACCGAAACAACTATATAAAAACCTATCTTGAATGTACGGACAGATTCTAAAATTATGTCTTTTGGATTTGACATTATTAAAAACCATCTTTGATTCTGGATATCTATCGGGATGTAGGAGATTATTTCATTTCCTACTATACATGTTCCTGATTTCCCGGATAGGATATCACCAACATCTGTATTATAATCTTTATGAAGGCATTCCTTGGTATTGCGCTCAGTACTCCATCTCTTAAATATATTAGGGTGATATATATAATTTCCAAGTTCATCCGTAAAAAATACTTCAGGGTTTGAAGTTTCAAAATCAGAAAAAAAGTCAGCATATGCTTCTATATATACATATCCCATCCTTTCTTCATTCATATATATCGGAGCTGCAAAAAGAATAATAGGTTTAAAGGGTATCTCGAAAACTCCTTTGTTTCTTTTTAAGAATATCTCCGAGACATATACTTGACCGTACTCTAATTCTGGGATATCTGGTCTCTCTATAGCTTCTTCCTTTGGTATTTTTCTGTCCTTTACGTATATTATCGTATTATCGTCCATATAACCTACTTGATAATAACCTTTGTCTAGGGAAATAGACAAAAGAGAGAACTCCAAATTCCAGCGATCCTCAGGATGTTTTGTTTCTGTATACTTTAAAATTTCCGGGGATTTACTTAAAAAAATAATATCATTCTTACAATTGTTAAGATAATTCTCTATCTTTTCTGCTTCCAAATTCGCATTATTCTCTAACTCTTCAAGTGCTTTATTCGTAAGAGCTTTTGTTGAGGAGAGAATACTATATTCCCCTATGATTCCTATCGGAACCAAAGCTACCAACAAAAATGCTATCAGGAGCTTATATTTGAAGTGCATATCACTCTCTTCTAAAAGATATAGTTTTCTCCTTTTATATCTTTTGCCCCTGAGGAGAAACTGTTACACCTTGATGTAGTTCCTTCAGAATTATATCCACTTGATTTCCTTCTTAAATAATCTATCTTTTTCTTTGGGGTAAACACCTTTTAGAAGAGACCTTAATTTTTCTTCTATATCTCCCTTATTAAATAACTTATTTTCTTTTTTCCAGAACGATTTTTTCGTCACCACATGGATGTAGATCGAAAACCTACATCAATCTGTATGCGAAATGGTTAGTGCGGGGGACGGGATTTGAACCCGCGTACTCCTACGAGACAGGGTCCTAAGCCCTGCACCTTTTCCAAGCTCGGTAACCCCCGCCCAATACCGTTGTGTGCGATGAGTTTTTATATT
>QMUN01000157.1 GCA_003660605.1 Thermococci archaeon | reverse complement strand
GAAACCATACTATGAATCTATACTTGAAGCAATGAAGTACGGAGTATTCAGGAAGAACGTTCCATACTGGACAGAGTTCGATAAACTCTTCAACGATGCATTCGAAGAGATAGTAATCAATGGAAAACCGGTCAAAGAGACCTTAGATAAATACCACGATGAGATGGAAGAGGTAAAGACACAGGGAGGATGATTAATGTCCTTCGTTTCTTTTTCTTTTTTTTTAAAAAGGATCTCTAAAAATAAGTTTGAAATAATTTTAATTTTACCTTTAGCTCTGTTTGTTTTTGGTTTTACAATTGGTCCGATTATACAGGCTATATTGATGAGTTTTGAGGGTATTTTTGGTGGAAACTTTCCCACCCTTGCGAGTTATAATTATATAATCCATCATCATTATTTCAAAGCTGCTCTTTTTAATACTATCTTCATAACGGGAGTAGGGCTGAGTTTGGAGCTGATATTTGGGATGATATTAGCGTTGATACTAGCAGAGAAATTTTTTGGTAGGGGTATTTTTAGAGCAGTAATGCTTCTGCCATTAGGTATACCTACTATAGTGTCTGCATCGAATATGGCGTTCATATTTAGTACCCAGGGGTTTCTGAATGAACTTTTGTACAGGATAGGGTTAATAGAGGTACCCATAGACTGGCGTGTTGGTGCTATAAAACCTCTCATGACAATAGTGGTCGCAGATATGTGGAAGGTAACACCTCTGGTCATGCTTATCCTTCTCGCAGGATTGGAAAGTATTGATAAACAATTATATGAAGCAGCCAAGGTAGACGGTGCTGGAAGATGGCATAGGTTCAGGCATGTAACTCTACCCTTATTGAGACCTTACATCACGATGGCTCTTGTAATAAGAGGTATAGATGCTTTCAGAATATTCGAACTGCCTCTGGTAATGGCAGGTAGACACGTTCCTGTAATGTCATCCTATGCGTATTTTGAGTATATAGAAAGGAACAATCCCTATACATCTGCTGCTGGGGCCACGATATTATTGATAATGATTATAATAGCCATATCTGTATATTTAAAAGCAGTTGGAACTGAGGAAGTGACTGGATGAAAAAACATAATCTATTTTTAACTTTGTTGGTGATTTTTTTCGGTATTCTAATGATATCTCCTGTTTATTTTATGGTCAAAATATCTATCAGCCAGCCCCAGGATATTTTCACACAACACCCTACTTTCCTTATTCATAATACAACTACAAAATGGTGGGCATGGATATTTTCAACAAAGGAAGTTTGGGCACCGTTTATAAAAAGCTTGGAGGTAGCAACACTTACTGCATTATTTTCCTTAGCAATTGCTGTTCCAGGATCTTATGCAATCTCAAGACTTCCTCCAAGAGTAAGATATCCATTAGTTTTAGGTTTATTTTTTACAAGAATGTTTCCCGAAGTTGGGATAGCTCTACCAATATCTGTGAATTTCATAAAATGGGGATTGCTCGACTCTGTTTTGGGATTGGTAATAGCACACATGATAAGAATTCTTCCTCTTGTAACATGGATCCTAGTTGGTACATTTGAAACAGTCCCCAAGGCATTAGAAGAGGCATCGAGCATCGACGGATGTAGTAGACTGGGTACGTTGAGAAGGATTGTGATACCACTTGCAGCCCCAGGTATAGCTGTTGGGACAATATTTGCATGGTTAGGATCATGGGAAGAGTTTACCTATGCTGTATATCTAACTCTGGCAGAAAGAACACTGCCATTACAGGTATTTTACTACATAAACAGAGGGAACTGGTTTTTAACAGCTACGTACGCGACGCTCACTGCAATACCTGTAATTATTATAACATATGCAATGCAAAAGTACCTGAGAGCTGGGTATATGGCAGGAGCTGTTAAAGGATAAGTGATCTTATGAGAGTAAATGTTGCAAGAAAAAGTATTGATGAATACAAAAACATAGTCGGAAATGATAAAATTTCAGAGATAAAAGAGAAAGCAAAGAAGATGAAAGGCTTAAAAGTGCTACATTTCAATTCTACTCAATTTGGAGGTGGAGTCGCTGAGATGCTTCACAGTTTAGTTCCTTTGATGAGAGATGTAGGAATAGGTGCGGAATGGAAGGTAATGAATGCAGAAGGCGATTTTTTTGAGGTAACAAAAACTATCCATAATGGCCTTCAGGGAATGGAGCTAGATTTAACTGAGGAAATGAGGAAGATATACTTGGAAACGAATAAAAAGAATTCAGATCTTGGTGATTATGATATATTTATAATACACGATCCTCAGCCAGTGGCTGTCATAAAATTCAAAGAGGGGGGGAAATGGGTGTGGAGATCTCATATTGATACATCTAAAAGCAACAGAAAATTTGTTGAGTTTTTGAAACCTTACATATCAAAGTACGATGCCTCTATATTCACAATAAAAGAATTCGGAAATGATATATACAATGGTAAAAGATTCTATATCGCTCCCTCAATAGATCCGTTATCGGAAAAAAATAGAAATCTAAAAGAGAAAGATATAAAAAATGTCTTAAACAAGTACAAAATTGACACGGACATTCCTATTATAACACAGGTTTCAAGGTTCGATCCGTGGAAGGATCCTATGGGTGTTATAGATGCTTATAGAATCGTGAAGAAAAAAATTCCTTCGCAGCTGATTTTGATTGGTTCTATGGCCAATGATGATCCGGAGGGATCGTTTTATTACAGAAAAACAGAAAAATATACAGAGAATGAAAAGGAAATACATCTCCTTACAAATCTTGATGATACAGAAGTAAATGCGTTTCAGAGAGCATCCGATATAATAGTCCAGAAATCTTTAAGAGAAGGATTCGGTCTTACCGTTACAGAAGCAATGTGGAAAGAAAAACCCGTCGTTGCCACTAAAGTAGGTGGCATACCTTTACAGATAGAAGATGGGAAAAATGGATTTTTAGTTAACGATACAAGAGAATGTGCAGAAAAAATAATGTATCTCTTAAAAAATGAAGAAAAAGCTGAAGAGATTGGACGAGAAGCAAGAAAAACCATTAAAGATAAATTCTTGATAACAAGACACATACTTGATTATTTAAGATTGATGGAGGAACTTATGTGAGTTGGGAGACACTGTATAAAAAAAGTTTAGATCATATAAAAGAACTAAACTCTGTAAAAAATATTCTTTTGGGATACAACATAGATATAGACCTGGTAAAATATGTGACTCAGGATTTTGTGGATAAAAAACAAATTGAGAAATACTATTTGAAAGATAAGCTAAAAACTATGGAAGACTTCTTCTCAGGATTGTTCTATTCAATGGAACTTGGAAAAGGTTTTGAGGTTCAGATAAATAAAGAACTATATAAAAAACTTTTAAACTTTAGTTACGATGAAGAGAGAATGGGCGGCCAGGCTGGAATAATGGCTAACCTTTTATCCTTTTTCAGCATCGAGAATATAATCGTT
>QMUN01000156.1 GCA_003660605.1 Thermococci archaeon | reverse complement strand
TCTAAGTTCATATCTTCCCTTTAAAAAGTTTACTGTTGAGTACCTCAAGATTAATGTATTCTACCTAAAAATATATAACACTATATATTCTACATTGCAAAGAAATGAACATTTCTTCGTTTTGCTACACTCTACACTCAGATACATTTTTATATGAAAAATCTTATTCTTTTATGAAGAAAATATGATAGAAGAAAATAATACTCAGTCAAGTTCTGAAGGCGGTGTTTTAGATGCTGAAAGTAGGCCTGAAAAAAAAGATTTGGGCAGTAAAGATAAAGTTAGTTTTAATTTTAAAAATAATCATATTTCCGCCTTTAAAAATTGTTAAAAGCTATCTAAGGTCTAATTTTAAGGATTTACATGAAACTTCTTTTGCTCTTCTGCTCACAACTTTTGGCAATTTAATTACAGGATACTTTATGGGTGTTTATTCTTCAAATTTAGCATTAATTCCCGCTCTTTTAATTCTCATTCCCGGAGCTATAGACATGAGGGGAAACATTTTTGGAGCATTTGGATCAAGACTGGGATCTTATCTTCATTTGGGCCAAATAGAGCCTTATTTCAAAAGGACAAAACTTTTGGATCAGAACATACTTTCTTCTTTTTCTCTCAGCTTTTTCATGAGCCTTCTTTTAGCATTCACATCAAGCATTTTTGCCAAAATTTTGAATATTCCTTATAGTCTCATAGATCTTTCTTTAATCTCCCTATTTGCAGGGTTAATATCAGGATTCATAATGATAATCCTTACAGTACTCACTGCATTTCTGACCTATAGGAGAGGCTGGAACCCTGATAATCTTACATCACCATTAATAACACTTTTTGGGGATATCTTTACCCTTCCATTTCTGTTTATTTCTGCAAATTTTGTCATGAGATCCAGCAATATACTCAGAAATGTCCTGTTTGTTTTCTTTATTGCATTGACAATTCTCTTTTTATTAATAAGTCTCTATTCAAAATCTCACACAGAGCGAATTTTAATAGAATCGATCCCTGTCTTTATTTTCTGCGGTATCTTGAGTACAATATCTGGCAGTATTTTAAGCACCAGAATAGAAAGTCTGATACAGATCGCAGGTATCTTCACATTGATCCCTGCTTTTCTTGAGGACGGTGGAGCCCTCGGCGGCATCTTATCCGCAAACTTTTCCTCATGGTTACATCTTGGAAATCTGGAATCAAAATTTTCTCCATCTAAGAAGGTTATTATAAAGTTTTTCAATACTCATGTAGTAGGAGTTCTTCCTTTTTCATTGATCGGTGTTTTGGCTTACGGGCTTAATTCTCTGTTAGACCTGCCTACTCCTTCCATAAAAAGTTTGTTTTTAGTCAGTCTTCTCGCAGGCGAGTTTTTAATTTTGATGGTAAATCTTTTAACATTTTTCCTCTCCATAATAACGTACAAAGTTAAATTGAATCCAGATAATATTGTAATACCTTTGGTGACCAGTTTTATGGATATCTTGGGCTCTTTTTCCTTAATATTATTTTTAATTCTCTTTGGTATAATATAATCAAGAGAAAATTATAAAAGTTCTGAAAACAATATAAGATCATGAGAGAAAAAATAAACCTTGAAAACATAAAAAAGAAAGTAAAGGGAAGCTGGGACCCAGTTGACATTGCAGAGATAGATGATTACAGAATGAAGGCATACATAGCAGAAGGTGAATATCCAAAGATGCATAAGCACAACAAAGATAAGCTATTTTTTGTTCTTGAAGGAGATTTGGAAGTTATATTTGAGGACTATTCTGTAAAATTAAAAGAAAATGAAGGATATATAGTAAAAGCAGGAGAAAAACACAGAAGCAAATCCAGCAAAAAATCTATAATAATGATGATAGAACACAGAAAGTTTGCACAGATCAATGTATGAAAATAAAAATTTTTAATCTGGGGGAAAAGAATCTCAAAGATATTCCGGAATATTGTAAATACTGTATCTACTGGGAGTTTCCGTGTAGTAAAAAAGAGAAAAAAGAAGACATGTTTAAAATGAAACTAAAATGGTTTAAGAATACAAAGAAGAGATTTGGCAACTGTGGAAAATTGATCTATGTCGACAACAAATGTGTTGGATATTCACAGTACGCACCGCCAGAGTTTCTTCCCAACTCGAAAAATTACTCTATAACTCCAAGCAAAGATGCAGTATTGATCTCATGTCTCTTCATTCCACAAAAAGAATTTAGAAATCTGGGACTGGGAACTCTCCTTCTTAAAAGTATTACCGATGAAATGGAAAAAAGAAAGATAAAAACTATCGAAACATTTGCGAGAAAAGACAATCCTGAGAATCCGTCAGGACCTGTGGAATTTTATCTGAAAAACCGATTCAAAATATATAAAGATGACAAGGAGTTTCCTCTCATGAGGGTGGATCTGTGAATATCAAAATTGGATTGTGCTTAATACTTTGTAGCATTTTAATATCTGGATGTGTTGACAAAAATCCTATACAGGTAGAAAAGCCTGATATAGAATGGGGCATTGGTGTGTATCCTCATCATGGATTTACGAATGCAAATCTAACAGATTGGGATGATGCATTTAAAAAGGCGAGTAGAGTAGGGAAAATAGCTCATCTGGAAGTTACCTATGGTGAGATGACTCTGGAGGATGCAGAGTTTTTGTATGATATTAAAGTCCCATTAGCAAGAAAGTATGGGATGGAAATATTTATGCAGATTAACATATTTGATACGATTCCGGAGATGACAGAATATAAAAATTATGTTTTGAAGCTGGTAGAAAAATACAAGCCAGAGTATCTTCTTGCAAGCAATGAGATCAACTATCTATATGGAAAAGATAGGTATGATTATTTTGTTTCTGAACTTCTTGATCTTTATGATCAGATAAAAGAAGTCTCGCCCAAGACAAAATCTTTTCCTTCATTTGCTTACGAACCGATGAGGGCTAATCATCAGGAGTTTTTATTTGATGCTTTTGAAGATAGGGTGCCTTACTTTGCAATCACAAGCTATCCTTTAAAGGCGTTTGAGATATATCCTGGCTATCTCTACGAATCTCCAGGTGATATCCCTATAAATTACTGGGATGTTTCAGATATAACAGATAAAGATATTTTTATTACAGAGACGGGATGGTCAACTGGTCCTTATTTTAAAGGTTCAAGAGAAGACCAGATCAATTATGTGGAGAGGGTCTATGAGCTTGTCGGTAATAATCCCAAAATTAAAAAAGTTGTTTGGATTACCCTGATGGATGTTGTAGACGAAAACACAAAGATTGATAGTGAGTATCCTGGTACAATGGGATTTTTCACAATAGAAGGCAAAGAAAAGCCTGCATGGCGATTGATAAGCGATTGAGAAAAACATTTATATTTTAAACCCATCGAATTATATAAGTGAAAAAATGGAAAAAAGAAATTTATTCATAGCAGTTGTCATATTTGCAGTAATCATTCTCTCTGGCTTTGGAACGTATAACT
>QMUN01000155.1 GCA_003660605.1 Thermococci archaeon | reverse complement strand
TTTTTTATTGTTTTTATCTCTACTATCCATGCTATATTATCTCTATAAAAAAAATGTTGCAAAGTATATTTCTGAGTATCTATACTTTTTCAAGTATGTTTTCATTCTCTTTGTTACCTTTTTGGTGCTTGGTATTCTAGTTTATGTAATCATAAAAATTATTACTCCATAACTTTTTATTGTATACAAATCTAATGAAGTTATGTATTTACCTAAAAAGATAGTTTTAACATCAGGATATGGAGTTTCAGATACAGAGTTAAATTCCTTTGACAACGCTTTAATAAATGCGGGAATAAATGATTTTAATCTTGTTAAAGTTTCGAGTATCGCCCCCAAAGGGTTTTCTTTTGCAGATTCAAATTTTTTAAAAAATCTGAAAAGGGGTACTGTACTGCATTGTATTTTAGCCAGATATACTACAAAACTAGAAGAAAATATAGCTTCAGCAATATGCCTTTTAAAAACGAACGATATAGGATTAATAACTGAGTACAGCGGAGCATGTACAGAAAAATATGCCAGAGAGATGGTTTTAAAGATGGCTGAAACTATGTGTAGCCAGCGAAGTCTTAAAAAAGAGGAGGTATATTTTACTTCTATAGAGTATAAAGCTAAAAAACAGTTCTCTACAGTTATTTCCGCGTGTATTCTGGTGTGAAAATGAAATTTGAAAAAATTGCTTATGAGATTGGAGAAAATATAGAAAACAGTATAAGATCTTTGATAAATACAGAAAGGGGCAGAAAGATAGTTAAAATGGGAGCTGACGGCACACCAACAAAATATATAGACTATATAGCCGAAAAATGCATAATAGATTACATAGATGATAATGATCTACCATGCGAACTTATAAGTGAGGAGATTGGAAGATACAGAAGAGGGGAGAAGTTCAAGATAATAGCTGATCCCATAGATGGAACAAACAACGCCTGCTACGGAATACCATTTTTTTCCGTATCTTTGGCTTTTTATAAGGAAAAAACAGAGTTTGCATTTGTAAAAAACTTAACCAATAGAGATATCTTCAAAGCGGATAAACATTCTTATTTAAATGACAAGAGGATAAGTACGCACGACAGCGAGATTATTTCACTGTACACTTTCTCAGATGTGAAGCCTTTTCTGGATATATCAAAAAAAATAAGAAACTTTGGGTCTCAGGCCTTAGAGCTGTGTTTTGTCGCTTGTGGAAGAAGTAAGGCTTTTATAGATGTGAGAAACAGAGGAAGAATCATTGATGTTGCAGCTGCAAAATACATAATCGAAAAGGCAGGAGGCGTTTTCACAGATATCAATGGAAATGATGTAAATATGAATGCGAAAAGTTTTTCTTTTGTGGCATCTTGTTCTAATGAAGTCCAGACAAAAATTATAAATATTATTAAAAACAAGGGATACTGATGAAAATAGGGATGGTTTCAAGAACTGACAAAAAAGAGGCTCTGGAGCTGGCAAAAAAGATCATTGAGCTTCTGGATGATTATGAGATTTTTGTAGATGAATCTATGAAAGAATACTTCAAAATGAAGACCATAAAAAATGTGGACTTTATAGTCGTGATTGGAGGAGACGGGACTATTTTACGGACAATCGGAAGATATAAGAATACTCCAATTTTACCCGTTAATATGGGGACACACGGATATTTAACAGAAATAAATCCAGAGGATTATCAAAAAATTCCAGAAATAATAGAAAAACATAAAATTGAAGAAAGATCAAAGTTAGTTGTTATAAAAGATGGAAAGATCTTGGGAGAAGTTTTGAATGAGGTCATTATGAGGGCAAAAGAGCCTACAAAAGTTGCCAATTTCTTATTGCGGTACGACAACAAAGAAGAAACAATTTTTGGTGACGGCGTTATAGTTGCTACGCCTACAGGCTCGACAGCGTACTCACTTTCTGCAGGAGGCCCTATAGTTCACATAAAAACGAAAGCTACGGTGATAACGCCTCTTGCATCGCTAAACTTAAAAAATCTCCCCACTGTTATCCCCGACAATTTTGAGGTAAAGATAAAAAATCTAGGCAGAGATTCGTATTTAGTTCTAGATGGTGTAAACTTTGGAGTTCTAAAATTAAATGAAGAGATACTTATCAGAAAATCGGAAAATAAAGCTAAATTTGTGAGGATATAGAATGTATATTGTTGATACCTCCGTTATTCTTTCTGGATTTATTCCGGAGAATCTTGATGATTATATTACGGTAGAAGAAGTTCTCCATGAGCTGAAGAAAAGTATTTATCATGCAAAAATGTTAAAAATATGCTCCCCTTCCAAAAAAAACATAAAAAAAATAGAAGAGTTCGTTAAAGAGAGTGGAGACGATCTATCGGTGACAGATAAAAAACTTCTGGCGCTGGCTTTAGATTTTGACGGCATAATTCTCACAGAAGATTATGATATTCAGAATGTTGCCAAGTCCTTAGGGATAAAGTTCAGCAGCATCGCAACAGAAGGCATTAAAGAAGTTTATAAATGGAAAAAAATCTGTAAGGGATGTAAAAAAGAGTATCCTATGAATTATAAAGGAAAATGCGAGATCTGTGGGAGTGATGTAGTTACTGTGAGAGATAGGTCCTGATAAAAACATTTAAATATACTATTTAAACAACTTAGATATGCACGAATGGGCCTTAGCAGAAGCAGTAACATCCACAGCATTGGAATTATCAAAAGAGAAAAATGTCAAAGAGATAACTGAATTAAGAATTAAGATGGGTGAGCTGCAGCAGATAGAGATGGAGATATTTGAATTTGCTTTAAGTGAACTTACTAAAAATTACGACATATTAAAAAAAACTAAAATAAAAATAAAGATGGAGAAGGCTATTTTTAGATGCAATGTTTGCGGATATGAATGGAGTTTCGCGAAAGATAAATTAACATCAGAAGAATCTGAATCAATACATTTTGTTCCCGAGATCGTTCATGCATACATACGATGTCCAAAATGCAACAGTCCCGATTTTGAAGTTATAAAAGGGAGAGGCGTGTGGCTTGATTCTATCGAAGTGAGGTAAAAATATGGATCCCAGATTAAATATTATCGACGAAAGATTGAAGAATATAAAAAAAGTGATAGCTGTTTCGGGAGGGAAGGGAGGAATTGGCAAAAGTTCGGTTGCCTCTGTTTTATCATTGAATTTGTCAAAAATGGGATATAGAGTAGGTCTACTGGATATGGATTTTTGCGGTCCTTCTACCCATATAATACTGGGAATAAAAGATATTTATCCGGAGGAAGATAAGGGCGTTATACCTCCTCAGTCTCATGGCATTAAATTCATGTCCATTATATACTATGCGGGCGATAATCCTTCGCCTTTGAGGGGTGTCGATATCTCAAACGCGCTGATAGAGTTGCTTGCTGTTACCCTCTGGGGAGAACTGGATTTTCTGATTATAGATATGCCTCCTGGCATCGGAGACGCGATATTAGATGTTATACGACTGATAAAAAAAATAGAGTTTCTTG
>QMUN01000154.1 GCA_003660605.1 Thermococci archaeon | reverse complement strand
TTTTATCTGGTCTAATTGCTGTTCTATTTGTTTCATCCTTTTTTCAAGTGCTGATATATCTTGTTCTTTTGGCATAGGATACATAGGCTGCTGGGCAAATCCCATGCCTCTACCTCTTCCCATACCACGTCCCATTCCGCGTCCCATTCCAAGCATTGTTTGGGGAGAAGACTGTATCTCCCCATTCAGGTATTTTGTCACTACATCTTTTACATTTCCCTGTGCAGATACTATTTTAATTTTAGATTGAGAAAAAACTGAGGCAGCATTTGGACCAAAATTACCTGCAATCACAACATCTGCACCTTTATTGATTATAAACTGTGCAGCCTGGATTCCAGCACCGCCTACCGCACCTGCAAACTGATTTTGTTCAACAGTTGTATTCTTGATATCTTTTCCTTCTACATCTACAAAGGTAAAATTTCCACATCTTCCAAACATTGGAGAGACATTATCTTCAAGTCCTCCGTTCATAGTTGCAACAGCTATTTTCATTTATATCATCTCCTTATTTTTTGAGTTCTTCAAGTCTCTTTTTTATCTGTTTTAACTGATCTTCTATCATTTTTGCCTGATTTTCGAGCATTGATATTTCCTGTTCCTTTGGTATATTTTGAGGAGCCATTGGTACACCCTGATAAAAAGGCATTTGTGCTCCCAAAAACTCAGTGAATTGCGGCATCTGTCCTGATTGCATCAAGTACTGAGCAGCTGGAGGTAGTCCTGTAGGAGATCTACCTATCCATCCCGGACTAAATCCAAATCTCATCCATCCAGGCAATCCTGTTGCATAATACATCCATCTATTTCTCATTTTATCACCTCTTTATTTTTTATTTTATTTACCATCTTCCTCTTCCACGGCCACGTCCCCAGCCTCTTCCCATTCTTGGGAAGAAATATGGTCTAGCATACATTACTGGGTATCCATATGTTGCTTGGTATGATGTCCCTGAGTATGGTACTGCACAAAAACCCATACCTCTTCCTGTGAGTGGACCCATTCCCATTGGTCCCGTTCCATCAAATCCTGGCATTTATATCACCTCTTTTTTATTTTTTTCAAAAAACTTTTCTATTTCTATAACTATATTCTCAAAGGCTTTTTTTGCCTTTGAATTTCTATTATCCAATATAAAGGGAGTTCCAGAATCACTGGATTCTACGATTTTTGTATCGATCGGAACACTTCCTAAAAATGGAACATTCATATCTTTAGATGCTTTTTCTCCCCCTCCCCTTTTGAATAGATCTATCTCTTTTCCACAGTGTGGGCAGATAAACCCTGACATATTTTCTATTATACCCACGACCGGAACATTGAGATCCTTTGCAAAATTTACAGCCTTTCGTGAATCTAACAGAGCAACATCCTGCGGAGTTGTTACAATCACTGCACCATCAGATTTCAGCAACTGGGCTATACTCAGAGGTTCATCTCCCGTTCCCGGGGGTAAATCTATGATTATATAATCTAGTTTTCCCCAGGCCACGTCATTTGTAAACTGAGATATTGCCTTCATTTTCAGAGGGCCTCTCCATATAACTGGAGAATCCGTGTTTGGAAGTAAAAAAGCCATTGACATGACTTTTAGATTCAGAACAGAAACAGGTATAATATTTGAATCCACTACTTCTGGTTTTTCATTCTCGATCCCAAGCATTTTTGGTGTGTTCGGACCGTGGATGTCAGCATCCAGCAATCCAACTTCGTATCCTTTTATAGATAATGTTAAAGCTAAATTCACAGCAACTGTAGTTTTTCCAACTCCACCTTTTCCGCTCATTACCATAATTTTATGTTTTATTTTATTCATATTCTTCCTCCTCTGTGTCTGTACTGTCCCATTACAAAGTTTCCTCCTTTTATTTCTATAGCTTTGCCGTTAACCAGTGCATCAGCTACTTTTTTCCTTGCAGAGAGGAGGATTCTATAAAATGTAGGCTGGGATATATTCATCCTTCCTGCAGCTTCTTCCTGTGACAATCCTTCGACATCTTTCAGCCTTATCGCCTCCATCTCTTCACAATTCAGATTTACTTCTTCCAAACCTCTCATAGGGATCCCTCTTGGCTTGAAGTATGTCACATATGGCATCTGCCATATCATTCTGCATTTTCTAGGTCTGACCATTGTGAATATATATTCATAATCCCTTTATAAATGTTTCTGTTAAAAGGTAAAAAATTGTTATCAATAAAAAATATCTTACTCTTAGTTTATCAGAAGATATCGTCTGTACTGAAATTTACTCTATCAATTCTCTCAGTCTTGCAATAACTTTTTCCTCGTACTCAGTTCTTTTGGGTTCGTCATAAGCTAAAATATCTTTTTTTATCAAAGCCATGACATTCTCGATTCTATCTGAGTTATATACAAGCATCAGAAAATATGTTCCGAATATCAGATGCAAACTGGCAAGGAGAAAGAATCCAGAAACTATGACAAATTTTTCTATAGGAAGCGTTGTTACAAATATAACGTCAGTTATTGAGAATACTAGTATTGAGTAGTATAGGATTGCAAAAAGAACGGCAATATACCCTATGATCTGTTGAAGTGTTTTTCTTCTCATCTTTACTCACCTTTTTATTAACTAATATTAATATCTATCTATTTAAATCTTTTGTTTATATGTCACAGTTACAAGCAACTTCTCTTATGCATAAGATTTTTAAATAGTAAAATATAAATTTCAATATGAGGAAAGGTGAAAAAATTGCTCTGGCTATAGTGATAGTATCTTTTGTTATCGGTATCTGCTGTTATTCCCAAATGCCTGAAAAGATGGCAACTCACTGGAACTCAAAAGGTAACGTTGATGATTATGGAACAAGATTTGAGGGATTATTTTTCCTTCCTTTTCTCCTTGTTGGATTATTTCTAGTTTTTATGGCGATTCCAAAAGTAGATCCATTGAAGTATAATATAGAACAATTCAGAAAGTATTATGACAATTTTATTGTTTTATTTTTTATACTTTTGTTATTTTGTTATCTATGGTCTATACTCTGGAATTTCGGAATTGAAACAAGCCCAAATATTATAATTCCCACAGGTATAGGCCTTTTATTTTTTTATGTTGGAATTCTCTTAGAAAATGCAAAAAGAAATTGGTTTATCGGGATCAGAACCCCATGGACATTGAGCAGTGAAAATGTATGGAACAAGACACATGAAATCGGAGGCAAATTATTCAAAATCGTAGGATTAATTATTATTCTTGGAGTATTCTTCCAGGAATATGTTTTATTTTTTATCCTTGCTCCTTCTCTTCTTATCGCCGGATATCTTGTCGTTTATTCATACTATGAGTACCAGAAAAAACTCTCTAATCCTCAAAAATAAAGAGTTCTTCTATTGTGGTGTTCAGTGCTTTTGCAATGTCATATGCCAATTTAAGAGAAGGATTGTATTTTCCCTTCTCCAAAAAAACTATTGTTTCTCTTCTCACGCCTACTTTTTTTGCCAGCTCTTCCTGCGTTAAATCG
>QMUN01000153.1 GCA_003660605.1 Thermococci archaeon | reverse complement strand
GTTGAAGAAAGAGATATATTTTATAGAGGTATCTGTAATAATCTTGAATTGCTACCGGGTGCACGGAAATTACTATATGAACTGAAAAATAAAAATATTAAACTTGGAGTAGCATCATCTACAAGCAGGGGCAATTTAAACTTCTTTTTACCAAAATTGGGACTACAGGATTATTTCGATCATATACTTGCAGGAAATGAAGTTACCAGAGGCAAACCTCACCCCGAGATATATTTAACAATATGTGATCATCTTAATATTAAGCCATCTTATTGCGTCGGTATAGAGGATACAGACAAAGGTATTAACGCCCTAAAGAGTGCAAATATGAAGGCAGTAGCAGTTACTCTCACTAACAGAAAGAAGTATGATTTCTCAAAGGCTGATTTGATAGTAAGATCGTTGGAAGAGTTAAACTGGTCAAAAATAAAAGCTCTATTTTGAGAATTTCATTTCTTCCTGAAGTTCAACACATAATCTTCTACAAGCGTACCATTGTGCAGCAATTTTTTAAAAAGTCGATTCTCAAAAAGAAAGTTCGCACGCACCATCTCATTATACGCCTCTTCTAAATCCATATGCCTCGGATAAACAGAGATCAAAGCATTGAATTTTGAAACCCTATAAACTTCGCGTAATAATTCTTTTCTGACGGGAGGAGAGAAATGGTAGGAATGAATAACATCATACAGTAAAACTATATCTACAGATGCGTCTTTTAACGGAATTTTCGCTTCTCCCGATGTTTTTATAATCTCAATATTTGAGAGACTCTCTGATGCTGCCATTTCTTTCACTTCATTTAACTTTTCTCTGTTTTTGTCTAATGCGTACACTTTACCTTTGCCACCGAGTATTTTTGCAGTGGGGATGGTGTAATAACCTGATCCGCAGCCAAAATCGAGGACAATCTGACCCTCGCTGATCCCTATGTCCCTCAAGAATTCCTCACCATATTTTCTCAGCCATATTTCTATGTCCATTTTTTTCACCTAATCCGGATGCCAGAGATAACGGCCAAAATCAATATTGTCATCTTTATCAAACGTTATCCCCTCTTTCTCCAGCAGTTCTTTCTGAGTTTCATAGCCGTAGTTTAGTTTTAAAGATATGCGTCCTTTACTGTTAACGACCCTGTGCCACGGTAGTTTATCTTTTCGGGAAGAAGAGTGTAATATCCATACTACCTGACGCGTAGCGTGAGGATTACCTGCATACGCCGCAATCTGGCCGTAGGTAGCAACTTTGCCCGGCGGTATCTTTTTCATGATCTCTTTTACTTTTTGAGAAAAAGAAGTTTCCATATTTTCAGTCACACAGTTATTTAACATTCTATCTTTAAGTATTTTTTTATTTGATCTGATGAGTGGAGCGAATCATAGAGACATTGTTATTTTGAATGGCAAACTATAAGCTGTTTTTGTGACATTGAATCAAAAGGAGTTTCATCGTAGTTCCCAAATTTAGTTTCAATTCTGAATCCATTATAGATGAGTAGGGTATCAATCTCTTTTGGAAACAGGATTCTATTTTTCCACTCCTTTATAAACTCCTGATTACCTATTTTATAATGCCATTTTATGTGCATTAACTGAGTGGAGGTATCATAAGAAGTTTGCTCACTGATCTTCACAGTTCCTTTCCCATCTGGATCTTCATATTCGGAAACTGGAAACTTCTCGGAAGGGTCTCTTCTAAGTATATCGAGATTTGGATTGAATATATCGATTATAAATCTGCCTTGATCTGTTAGATGATCTTTTACACAGGAAAAACAGGCCTCATAACTTTCTAAATTGTGGAGATGCAGAAAGGAATTGAAGGGGAAAAAGATAAGATTAAATTTTTTATTCAGTTTAAAGTTCCGGCAATCTGCCTTGATCCACTCAATATCGACTTCTTTTTCTGCTGCTTTTCTTTTAGCATGAGAAAGCATGGATTCTAACACATCTAACCCCGTGATCTTAATACCCTTCTCAGCTACGGGGATTGTAATTCTTCCCGTTCCGCACGCTAACTCGAGAACTGGCTCACCATATTTTTTAATCTGCCGCAAGTAAAAAGGAATATCCTCTACAAAATCTTTAGTCTGACAATCATAATGTCGACCATCTCTATAAAGATCCTCAAAATCTATGGGTTTCATATTCTTTTATTCATTTGTTATGATTTTATAAGGTTTCGGAAAGATGTCCGCAAACAAAACATTTATAACAATTAACTTTTTACTTTTAAAAGTGAAGATAAAAGAAATATACTGTAAATCTGTTTTGTCAAAATCTGGAATATATGGGGTAGATTATGCTTTAAATCCGTACACGGGATGTCAGCATGGATGTATTTACTGTTATGCTATTTTCATGAGAAGATTCACGAATCGCAAAGAAAAATGGGGAGAGTTTGTTGACATAAAAATAAATGCACCGACAATTCTGTCAAAGGAAATAAAAAAGTTTCAGAAAGATAGTATTCTCATATCTTCAGTGACAGATGCATATCAGCCACTGGAAAGAAAATATGAAATTACGAGAAAATGTTTAAATGTGCTGTCAAAATACGATTTTCCTGTTACTTTTTTAACAAAATCGGACCTTATTCTAAGAGACTTAGATTTAATAGAGCAAATGAATAGTAAGGTAGGTTTTACTTTTACTACTATAGATGAGAATATAAGAAAAATTTTTGAGCCTAGAGCATCTTCTATTGAAAAAAGGCTTGATGCTCTGGAAAATATAGAAAATAAGTACATATTTTTTGGACCGATACTCCCATTATTTTCAGACACTGAAGAAAAAATAAGAGAAGCTTTTATAAAATTTGAAGAAAAGAATGTGAAACGTCTGTATATAGATAAAATGAACTTATACCCAAACGTCTGGAAGAGAATGAAAGAGTTTCTGGACCGTAAAACTGTTACAGAGTACCAAAAAATTAAGAACTCAGAGGAATACCCAATCTTGTTAAAGAAAAGGATTTCAGATATTTTAAAAGATTTTAATTTTGAATATAAAATCGGATGGTGAGTTTATTCTATTTTTATTGCTATTATATTCTCTAAGTTTAATGAAGGGATATTAAAACCATCCTCATAAATTATTTCGGGATCTATATTTTTTACTTCGTGGAGATCAAAAGTTTTTCTATCGTTCTCTGTAACAAATGTTATTTTTTCAGCTTTAGATTTACATATAGCTTTATCCAGTATTTTATTAAGACCTATTCTATTGTATCTATTTTCTATTATGTCTTCTATGGAATAAAAAATGTTTAGATCACGGGGAGAAAAATAGAGGATATTTGTAACTTCTCCATATATTGACAACGAATTTTTACTGTCTATAAACTCCACTATTTTTAAGTATTTCAGCCAGTTGCATCTGCATCCATAATTAGGATCTACAGCAATTTTTAATGGCCCTCCTTCTTCTTTTGGTATGTTTTTTCCTTCTTTTTTATAAGCTAAAATCACATCTACGTTGTAAGGCACACTCACTAAATACAGATCTTCAGAGATATAGTT
>QMUN01000152.1 GCA_003660605.1 Thermococci archaeon | reverse complement strand
GCTATAATATCCTTTAAATATTTCCAGTTCTCTAACTCAAACTCTTCCTCTTCCTTAGAACTTAATGCTATCTCTCTGATCCATTCCCATCCATCCAACTTTAGATTTTCCACATATTTTAAGACCTTCGATCCCTTTTGCAGAAGCCCTTCACAGAGAGCAAGCATGGCACCACCACGTACTCTGTTTGTTTCGATTCTTTCCAGATCTCTGTACCCCGAAATCTCTACTTTCTCAGTAGGTTCCCCCGTGATCTCTATAGGGATATTCTTTAAAGCTATTTTCAATTCTTTTTTTGAGGGGTAATACTGTAAATGAGATATTCTGTTGTAAAGATCAACTTCTTCAATAAATCTTTCTATTTCTTCATCAGATGGTTTATATCTGTCTAAGGATAATTTTTTTCTTATATGATCTCCCATTAAAATTGATAATGCTGCAGCAGTCCCTCCTGCAGATCTTATTGGTCCCGCAAAATACAGGGATAGAAATTTAGTGTTATCTATATTCTCCTTTATCTTTACCTGGGCAATACCCTCCAAAGGAGCTGCAACAATCCCTTCTGTTAAGATAGCCAGAGCAGTTCTGATAGCCTGTTCCGCACATTCTTCCTGTGTGTAATTTCCAAATTTTCTTTCTGTTATCTCTTCAGCAATTTTCAAAGCTATTTTTTCCCTCGAATAATTCATTCTATCCAATTCTCTGATCTTCGAGGCGATATTTATAGGACCTACAAGACCCTCAACTCTTGCAGCCATGTCTCTTGCAGGTGCGATTTCCACTTTCATATACGGGTCCTGCCCCATTTTTCTTGCTTCTTCGGCTATTTTATATATATCCTCAAGTCCTTTTTCAAGGGATTCAAAATAATCTTCCATGTATGTTTTTTACAGTACGAGAATATAAAATTATTCTATAACATATAGTTATATAAGCTGTTGCTGTTTTGTATTCTCTTTAATCTTTTTTATTGTGTCCCAAGATTCTCTTACAAAATCAGGAAAATCCTTTTTTTCCAGGTACCAATTTTTGAGAAAGGATACTGTCTTTTTGTCAGATGGATATCCCGAGCCAAGATCGTATCCAATATCTTTTATAAACTTATCTCTCTTTACCTTTGCGAGAATGGATGCTGCAGATACTATAGGGTATTTAATATCAGCTTTATGTTCCGAAACAATGTCGATCTCTCCCGTGATACTTATTATATTTCTTTTGAACCTTTCTGAGTTCACATCACATGAGTCTACAAAGAATTTTGATGAAGGATCAAACTTCTTAATTATCTCGGAGAAGCCTTCTAATTCTAATACATTGAGTTTATTTTTTCTTGTATATTCATCTATTTTTTTGGGTGAGAGAATCTTATAATAATATATTACTTCTTTTTTTATCGCATGAGCTAATTTTTCTCTTTTCTCAGGCGTAAGAAGTTTAGAGTCTTTTATACCCTTAATATTCATACTCTCAGCTCCAACACCACAGATAACCATCGGCCCTATGACACAACCTCTGCCAGCTTCGTCTACTCCGACTATCATTATCTTCCTTTTCTTTCAAAAAATATATAAAGGTTGCACCCCAAAGAGTATTGGTCAAAATGGATGAGGATTACGAAAAATTTAAAGGTATAATAAGTGAAGAAGAGTTTGAAAATCTCATAAAAGAGAAAATAAAGAATGTAGGTGGGCTTTTAACAAGAGAGGGGGCAGTAGCTATCATAGCTGCTGAACATGGAATAGATCTGGGGATTAAAGAAAAAAAAGAAAGAATAAAAATAAAAGAACTTCAGGAAGGAATGAATAATATCTCAATAATTGGGAGAGTTAAAAAGATATATCCTATAAAAGAGTTTGAGAACGGAAGAGTGGGCAATATTATCTTAGATGATGAAACTGGGGAGATAAGAGTTGCATTATGGAATGACAGAACAAAGATACTGGAAAAACTCAAAGTAGGAACGATTGTGGAGATAAAACACGGATATATTAAAAAAGGATTCAGAGATGCACTTGATCTTAATGTTGGAAACAGAGGAGTTGTGGAGATAAGTAACATTTCCATGGATCTCCCTGAGATTGAGGAAAAAATGATGAAAATAGGGGATATAAATGAAGAACTTCGAGATATCTCAGTGGCTGGAAGGGTGAAAGCTATTTTCGATGTACGAGAGTTTGAAAAGATAGATGGAGGAACAGGAAAAGTCGGGAGTATAATACTTAAGGACGATACAGGCGAGATAAGAGTATCCTTCTGGAATGAAAAAACTGATATACTTGACAGAATAAAGAAAAATGACATACTTCTTCTTGAAAATGTTTATACAAGGGAAGGTTTCAACGGATATGAGATACAGGCAGGATGGCAGACGAATGTCAGGACAAATCCCGAAGATATTGATTTACCAGAGATAAAAGAAGAGTTTGTAAAGATAGCTTACTTAAAAGAAGGAGCTGTAAATGTACGGGGAGCTGTTAAAGAAGTTTTAGGTGTTAAAACATTTGAAAAGATAGATGGAGGAACAGGAAAAGTCGGGAGCATAATACTTGCAGACGAGACAGGGGAAATAAGGGCAGTAATCTGGAATGAAAAGGCGGATATCCTTGAAAATATATCGAGTGGAGTGAAGATTAAAATAGAGAATGCAAGAGTGAAAGAGGGAATGGAAGGATTGGAGATACATGTAAATAGAAGTACAGAGTTATCTGTAGATATATCTTACGAAAAAAAGATAAAGAATTTAGAGAAGGGAAAGGTAGAGATCATGGGAAGGATTTCGAAAATAGAAGATAAGGGATTCTTTTTGATGGATGAGAGTGGAGAAATTTTTGTTGAAACCAATGAAAAATACAACATGGGAGATATTGTCAGAGTTTCTGGCGAGTTTAGTGAGAAGATCATAGCCAAAGAAATAGAAAAACTGGAGATCCCCTTTCCAAGCCTTGAAGAATTGAAAAACCCCAAAAGAGGGAAAATAGGGGATAAAGGAATGGTAATAGTTAGGGGAGTTGTAAAAAGCAAAATAGAAGGAGAGGAATGTTGTGGAGTAGTTATAGATAACGGAATAGAGGAGATGGAGGGAATTGTTTTTGGGTCACCGAAAATAGGAGAGGAATATCTTTTTAAATGCATGGTAAATAACAGCAAATTCACATGTTATGATTTCCAAAAAATAGATATTTTAAGGGAGGCGTATATAATTTTAGATAGAGTTGGTGAAAATGGTTAAGAAAAAAGAGGAAAATATAGAAAAAAAAGAAGTGGGAATCGAAGAGGTCCCAGGTGTAGGTCCAAAGATAGCCGAAAAGCTAAAGGGGGCAGGATACACTACTGTGGAGTCAATAGCGGTAGCTGCACCTCAGGATCTTGCAGATATAGCCGAGATAAGTGAGGGGACATGCAATAAGATCATAGCAGAAGCAAGAAGAATGGTCAGCATAGATAACTTTATCTCAGCTGATCAGATACTGGAAAAAAGAAAAACAGTAGGACATATAACATCAGGAAGTAAGAATCTCGACGATCTC
>QMUN01000151.1 GCA_003660605.1 Thermococci archaeon | reverse complement strand
TTCTTTATCTTTAAATACATAAAGAACTTTTCTCTTTTTAAATTTCTTTATAGCATCACCTATACTTGCGTCATAGTCAATCTTTTCAAAATCCTTGGAAACTATCTCTCTCGCTTTTATATTTTCCATTTTTTCACCCCAAGGAAAAAAAGAAAGGGAAAACAAAAATTTTTCTGTTTATTCAATTTTTATTTTTTTCCTTGATACTTCCTCGGACATTTTTGGCAGTGTTATTTCCAAAACTCCGTTGTTATATTTTGCTTTTACCTTGTCAGGATTCACTTTTGTGGGCAAAGGTACTGATCTGTAGTATCCCGCATATCCTCTTTCCTGATAGAAGTACCCTTCCTTTTCTTCTGTTATTAATTTCTTTTTTGAAGCTTTTATAGTTAACGTATCCTCGTCTATGTCTATCTCGATATCCTCTTTGTTGACACCTGGAAGTTCTGCCTGCATCACAAGTTCTTTGCCCCTATCCACGACGTCCAATAATGGTTCTCTGTAATTAAATGGCTTTATCCCTTTGGATGGAAGGGTAGGCTTTGTATAGATACTGCTGAACATTCTGTCCATCTCCTCTTGTATTCTTCTTATCTCATCAAATATGTCCATGTTGATCACCTCTTTATTTTTTCATAATTATATAGGTAACAACTATTTAAAAATCTTTCGGTCTAATATGTTATGGATATAACTAAAAGTTGTAGTAAATAACTAAAAGATGTACCGAAAACTTTTTAAAGGAGAACATATTATATATTAATGTGATCACTATGGTCAGGTTTAAGGTTACAATAAAGGATGAAGAACCTCCATTTGAAAGAGACGTGGACAAATACATAAAATTCCTGTGCGATGTCCTGGGATTGTCCACAGGAAGAGACACAGACAATACCACATGTAAAGTCTTTAAAAAAATAGTGGTACACTCCAGTAGAAGAGGTGTTACAACTACAAAAGATATCTGCGAAGAGATAAATATGAGTAGAGGTTCTGTAGTAAACCAGATAAATAAGATGATTGAGGCTGGAATGCTTAGAAAAGAAGGAAATTACTATGTTTTAAGAAGAAAAAACTTGATCAGAACTATATGGGAAATAAGAGAGGATATTTTGAGAATGTTCGAAAAAATAGAGGAAATAGCAGAAGAATTAGATGAAGAAATAGGTTTGCCAAAAGAAAAGAGGTGATTTTATGAAAATAAAGGTTAGAGATGCTTATAAATCAGATTATGGTAGAGGGATAGTAAGAATAAACCCCAGAGTCTTTGAAAAACTCGGATTGAGTCCAGGGGACGCAATACTCATAGAAGGAGAAAAAAAAGCGGTAGGA
The DNA here is from genome assembly GCA_003660605.1 of Thermococci archaeon. GTDB lineage: Archaea > Methanobacteriota_B > Thermococci > Methanofastidiosales > B48-G16 > B48-G16. The sequence continues at coordinate 2,199 of QMUN01000151.1, read as the reverse complement.
CTGGCATGGATGTCAGATGAAGAAGAGGGGATAGCGAGAATGGACGGGATACTGAGGCATAATGCGGGTGTGAGTATAGACGATACTGTAGAGATCAGTAAGGCGGAGTGTGTTCCTGCAAAAGAGTTAAAACTTGCTCCAAATCAGGGGATAAGGTTTGATCAGGGTTTTGTAACGTATGTACACAATAGAATCCTGAACATGCCTTTCCTCAATGGTAACGTTGTTGTGATAGAAATAATGGGAAATGCACTTCCGCTTACTGTTACAAACGTAAAACCAAAGGGAGTCGTGAGAGTCGTTCCAGAGACAAGGATAATCATCTCGGAAAAACCGCAGCCCGTGAGCGAAGGCTATACAGCTGTAAGTTATGAAGATATAGGTGGTTTAAAAGATGAGATAGAGAGAGTCAGGGAGATAATTGAGATACCCATGAAACATCCGGAAGTTTTCAAGAAACTCGGAATAACACCTCCAAAAGGTGTTTTACTCTACGGACCTCCTGGAACAGGAAAAACACTTCTTGCAAAAGCGGTAGCAAATGAGACAGACTCTAACTTTGTTGTTATCAATGGTCCTGAGCTCATGTCAAAGTTCTATGGTCAGAGTGAAGAAAATTTGAGAAGAGTTTTTGAAGAGGCAAAACAGAATGCTCCGAGTATAGTTTTTATAGACGAGATAGATAGTTTAGCCCCTAAGAGAGGAGAAGTGACAGGAGAGGTGGAAAAGAGGATAGTCTCACAGCTATTAACTCTTATGGATGGTTTAGACCCGAGAGGAGATGTTGTTGTCATAGCTGCCACAAATAGGCCAGAAGATGTGGACGAAGCATTGAGAAGACCGGGAAGATTCGACAGGGAAATAGAGATAGGGATGCCAGATAAAGATAGTAGAAAAGAGATACTTCAGGTTCACACGAGAAGCATGCCGTTAGAAGACGTAGATCTCGATCATTATGCAGATATAACTCATGGATACTCAGGCGCGGATCTAGCAGCTTTGTGCAGGGAGGCGGGAATGAACGCGCTGAGGAGAATAGTTCCAGATCTTAAGAAAAGCGATGAGATCCTTTCAAAGGAAGTCATAGAAAATCTCAAAATAACAGATGAAGACTTTTATAATGGCTATAAAAGGGTAGAGCCTTCTGCAATGAGGGAAGTTCTCATAGAAGTTCCCAATGTAAAATGGGAAGATATTGGTGGATTAAATGATGTAAAACAGGAACTCAGGGAAACTGTAGAGTGGCCTTTGAAGTATCCAGATCTATTTGAAGATGCAGGGATAGAGCCTTTAAAAGGGGTACTGCTTTATGGACCTCCTGGATGTGGCAAAACGCTTCTGGCAAAAGCAGTAGCAAATGAAAGTAATGCGAATTTCATATCTGTCAAAGGGCCTGAACTGCTCTCAAAATGGGTGGGTGAAAGTGAGAAAGGAGTGAGAAAGATATTCTCAAGAGCAAGACAAGCAGCTCCATCCATTATATTTTTTGATGAGATAGACAGTATCACAGGGGAAAGAGGATCAGATACATCACAAGTCACGGAAAGAGTTGTAGCTCAGATCCTATCAGAGTTAGACGGCATATCTTCGTTAAAAGATGTTGTAGTTGTAGGAGCCACAAACAGACCTGATTTAATAGACAAAGCCTTATTAAGGCCAGGAAGGTTTGAAAAGAGAGTGTTTATACCAATGCCCACCAAAGAAATCAGAAAAGAAATTTTCAAGGTGCATACGAAAAAAATGAAACTAAAAGATGTCGATATTGATCTATTGGTGGAGAAAACATCAGGATATTCCGGAGCAGACATAGCATCCCTATGCAGGGAAGCGGGGATGAATGCGCTGAGAAAGGCGGTCAAGGAGGGTAAGAAGAAGATAGACGGTGTTACAATGGAAGATTTCAAATCTGCATTAAAACAGGTTAAACCATCTGTCGATGAAGAGCAGAGAAAACGCTGGGAGGATATGAAAGAGGGATTTTCGTACAGCATTTATAGATGATCTTTTTATAGTTCATCTACCCTCTCTATCTCTCTTACCAGTATATCTATATCAAAAGGCTTTAACAAGAAACCTGCAGCTCCCATATCAATAGTTTTCTTCTTTATAGAAGAGTCTGCACTCGTAAATAATATTTTTATATTCTTATCTATATTCCATATATTCTTTGATGCCTGGATACCATCCTCTCCATACATT
>QMUN01000150.1 GCA_003660605.1 Thermococci archaeon | reverse complement strand
GTCTGTTACATTAATCACTTCTTCCATATCAGAAGAAGTAAATATGATTGTATTACCCTCAGATGCCAATCTTTCTATAATTCTGTAAATCTCAGCTTTGGCTCCAACATCTATTCCTCTCGTGACCTCATCGAAAAGATACAAATTAGAATCTGCGGCAAAGCATCTTCCAAGCATTACCTTTTGTTGGTTTCCTCCACTGAGATAAAGGACATCGATCTCTGGTCCTGGGACTATTATATTTAAAGTATCGACAATCTTCCTGAATTCTTCTTTTTCTTTTTTCTCACTGAGGAAAATTCCCAATCTTTCAGTATATTTCTTCAGGCTAGAGATCACTACATTTTCCCATGCTGGTCTATTATAGAATAAACCTTCCACTCTATCTTCAGGAGCAAACCCTATGCCTTTGGATATCAAAAGAGAAGGATCAGTATTTTCTATGTTTTCACCTTTGAATAGTATTTTACCTTCATCGACAGGCATCAATCCAAATATAGTCTTCAGTAACTCTGTTTTTCCAGAACCTCTCAATCCATATACACCGAGAATTTCTCCTTTAAAAGTATCGAAACTTACATTTTTAAGTTTCTTATTTGTAACGCTATCAAGGATTAGTATCTTCTCTCCTTCTTGCTTCTTTCTTATAGAAGCAGCTTCTGTTAATTCTTTTTCAAGTTCTTTGCCACATATAGCATCTCTCAACTTCTCTGGAGTCAAATTTTCAGTTTTTTCACTTAAAACTACATTTCCGTCTCTGAATACAGTCACAGAATCACAGATGTCAAATATCTCACCAATCTCATGGGAAACATAGATAAACGAGTGTCCGTTCTCTTTACGATTGCGAATTAAGTCGTATACCTTTCTTTTTTCCTCATCGGTGAGAGAGGTTGTAACCTCGTCCAGCGCCAATATCTTTGCCCCCTGAGAGAATATTTCTCTTATTAATAATAAGATTTGCTTTTCAGAAATACTGAGATGCCAGACTTCCACCTCAGGATCCAATTCAAGCCCCCCTAACGCAATTTTTTCTTTGGCATCCTCATAAATCTTATTCCAATCTACTACTCCTATACCCCTCTTCAGTTCCTGCTCACGGAAGGCTATATTTTCTGCAACAGTCAAATCCTCCATTAGAGCAGGTTCCTGAGATACAAACCTAAAACCTAAAGATTCAGAATCATGAACACTTCTTATCTTCCTCTTTTTTCCAAAAAGGAATAGATCTCCTTCTGTTGGTGTTTCCAATCCTGAAATAATTTTTATTAAGGTACTTTTTCCTGCACCGTTTTTCCCCACAAGCCCTCTTACTTCGCCTTCTCTGAGTGTAAAATCAACTCCTTTTAAGGCAATCACACCTGGGTACTTTTTAACAATATTTTTGGCTTCTAATATTATCTTTTCGTTTCCCTCATTTTTCATGACTCTCACCTATCAAGTTTCAAAAATAAAAAATAAAAAAATAGATTTAGAGTTTTCCTTTCACTTACCATCCCCAGTCGGTAATTTTTTCCGTTATTACGGACCAGAGTGTCGGATCGTCTACATTCGATGCGTCTATTATTCTGTGCTGGGTCTTGATCCATAGATGCCCGTACTTTTCCATTGTGTCAACGACTTCTGCTGGAGCCCAAGCATCAGAAGGTATGTAGAAATCCATTCCTTCATATGGCGGCTTTACCTTGATATTCACGTCCACTGGAGTAATTATGTCACCTGCTTTTGGGAGAGCTGATTCACCTTTATTCAGATACTCAATCATATAGTACGCCGCAAGAGCATTGTATGCCAGCACTGGCTGGTCTACCACAAAGTCTACTATACCACTTTTGACAGCGGGATTGATTATTGAAGGACATGTATCCATTCCTACACAGATAATATGGTTTGGATCCCCTACCGGAAATGCTTTGCCTTCTCTCTCAAGGGCGTTTATCATACCCATGAACTCCAGCATTCCCACTGAAACAACTGCATCTACATTGGGAAGTGTTCTGAGCAGATCACTTGTTTTGGTTATAGCCTGTTCTGCTGTCATCCTTGTTTCAATCTCATGGTACACTATATTGGGGTATTGATCAAATACATCCCTGTATCCATCAGCTCTTATCACCTGTTCTGTTGTTCTTATATCACCACATCCAAGTATAATCGTTCCTTTCGGCTCACCGTATTTGTCAATAAGCATCTCGACGATTCTCTCTGCCGCATCCTTATTTGCTCCATAAGAATCAAACTTTACCTCTAGAACTGCTTCTGGGCAGTATCCAGCGTCGTTGTTGGTAAGGATTATAACTTTGCCTGCATCTTTGAGAGCTCTAATACCAGTTATAACCTCTTGTCCACCCAAAGCCGCAATTATGACGCCGTCTAAGTCGGGATCTCTGGCCCACGTCATCAGTATCGTATTCATCTTTTGTGAATCCCATTCAGCATTTTCTACGATGACTTCATGTCCATGTGCTTCAAGCCACCAGTATCCTCCCGCTGTGAAAGGATCGAACCACATACAGCCTGTATGGAAAGGCATTATGCCAATCTTATAGTGCTTCTCTTCTGGTGCTGCTGTTGTAGGTGCTGGCGTCTCTTTTTCTTCACTGATACATCCACTTAACATCGACAGTACCATCACAGAAACTATCAAACAAGCACCCATTTCAAACAAGTATTTTCTTTTCATATCATTTCCTCCTAAACTTTTTTACTCGTGCTATATACGTATAGCCAAACAATGTTCTGTAGCTAAGCATGTATTATTTGGCATTATTATTTAAAAACTTTTCGGTGCTTGTCGACAATTGTATATTTTAAATCGACAATCATAGAACAAGAAAAAAGTTTAAATAGTGTGATTAGGATGTTACTTTATATTTTACGTAGGTGAATAAGATGTCAGTAGAGAAACTAGTTCATGACTCCAAAAATGAAGAATTTTTGATGGGAAATGAAGCCATAGCAAGAGGAGCTATTGAAGCGGGAGTAAAAGTTGTGACCGCGTACCCCGGTACCCCTTCTACAGAGATAGTTGGTACATTGGCAAAGGTAGGTTTGAAGTTGGGAATACATGTTGAGTGGTCGGTGAATGAGCATGTTGCTCTTGAGGTAGCAAGTGGAGCTGCACAGTGCAATGTTAGATCTCTTTGTGCCATGAAACACAATGGTCTGAGTGTCGCATGTGATATGCTTACACATATAAGTATTAGAGATATAACAGGAGGGATGGTGATAGTCTCAGCAGATGATCCGGGTCTTCACAGCTCACAGACGGAACATGACACCAGATGGATAGCAAGATGCGCATGCATACCGATCATTGAACCTTCCAGTCCCCAAGAGGCTAAAGATTTCACAAAGTATGCCTTTGAGATCTCTGAGGAGATAGGAATACCTATACTGATCAGAACTGTTACAAACCTGAGTCATATGTGGGGCAAGGTCACATATGATAAAATAAATAAAGAAGAGAGAAAGGCTTCTTTTGATTTTGAGAAACTCAGTCTTAGCGAACATATGAAAAAAGGTGATTTACCAATAC
>QMUN01000149.1 GCA_003660605.1 Thermococci archaeon | reverse complement strand
CTGTTAGGCGAAGTCGTTGGAACCATAACAATCTACTCCTTTATTATGAATAATATAGTAGCGTACGTAGTGTACGTTCTATCCTGCCAATTAAAATTTATTTTCAACTTTTCAAAATCCATATCTTTGTTATTATCTAAAAATTCATTTATTTTTCCATATAGTAATTTTTTATTTCTTTTAAGTTTCCAACTATCTTCTAAATTTCTTAAATCAATTAGTACAAGAAAGAATCTATTAGCAGCATCAAATCTCCTAATTCCCTGTTCCTCATAAAACCATCGAATCAATTCTTCTGGATTTTTTATAGTATCAAGAATTATTTCTTCCCTTATTTTGTGAAAATTCTTGACAAATTCTTTTGCTTCTTTTGAAGTATCCTCTGAGATCCTTGTTAGAAGCTCATTGAAAATATCTTTAGTATTTGCGTTTCTACCATAAGGAATATTATGTTGCCTTGCGAATCTTTTTAATTCTGTTAATTCCGGAGCTAAACCCAACTCGTTTCTCTTTAATTGCATAAATCCTTCTGGAAAATATGTAACTTTTAAGTCAAAAGGAAAATCATTCCAGAAAAAATCTACTTTCTTAATTAAACCCACCGCAGGTAATAAATGAGGGTGATCTTTAAACATATCTTCTATTAAGATAGAAGTCCAGTGATTATACCATGAACACAACACATAGCCTCGCAATCTTGGATTTATATCATTTTCAATACTATTGCATATTTGTTCATAATCTTGAATCTTCTTGACATAATTATTAACTATAGTTTGTTCAACAGCATTTTGATAGAAACCACCCCAATCGAAAACTTTCAATTTGTAGAGCTGCGAATATAAATAATCTTCATTTTTGATTCTCTCTTTTCTTTCTCTATCATAGATTTGCTTGATAAAATCATCTATCTCTTCGTTTGCAATATTCTTACAAAACATGAATTCAAATAGATCCCTTCCATGAATCCCAGAAACGTTAATTCTTAGCCTGTTTGCTAGCTCCCTCAAAATATTACTTCTTGATATTGATCGCATTTTAAGAAAATATATTCCAAATTCATGCTCGAATATTTTCTCAAAATCGTTTTCTTGGTAATATCTTTTCAGTTTTCTAAATTCTTGCTTTAAATCCATTTATATCCCTCTTCTTGTCCATTTACTTCCTTCTTTATCGAAATCCATCTCTAGTAGATTTAAAATTTCAGATAAGCTAAAGAATTTATTCTGGGGTAGCAATTCGGAAATCAGCAGATTTAAAATCTGATATGTTTCCAAGCTTTTCTCAATGCTATTTTTTAAATAATTCTCTATCACATTGATTATGTAATCCTTGTTTTTCTTTACGGAAATTAGCTCAATGTCTTTAATAGTCTTATTTAAATTTTTTCGGAAGGTCAATATAAAATCTGTTTTTAATCCTGCTCTACGGGTGTCTTGAACGACTGAATTAGCAGAATACTCTAAAGTTTCGACTTTTTCTAAGTCAAATTTAAGACTACTTGTATGTATAAGCAAATTGATCCAAGTTTCATTGTCTAAGCTATTAAACATCAAAGAAAAGTAGCGATTTGGTTTTAATATTCTCTCAATCTCATCAAGAACTTCGTTTAACAACTTATAATAGTTGTGTATATCTTTCTTTCTATCTTTGGACTCACTTATTACAATCTCATCATCATAATTAACGTCTTTCTTAAGCCAACTATTCCACATCATGCTTAGCTCTAAATACGGCTGCCGATTGCCATGAGGGGGATCTGTTATCACATAGTCTATCGAATTATCTGGTATCTCTTTTAAAGCCTTTTGAGCCGGTTCAGTTATAAGAAGTAAATTCTTTAGCTCTAACAATTCTTCAAAGTTGGTAGCTTCATTAATTGAATATTTTTTGTATTCCAACTCCCTTTTTGCTTTGAGAATCTTCCTGTATCTATTTTCAAAACAATTCCTAACATTTATTTCAAAATTCTCTTTTGGTACCCAATAGCCAATTACCCAACTCCCTACTTCCTTTCTCTCCGTTTTTCTTGACTTACTATTAAATTTTCCTCTTCGTTTAACAACGAAAACCATCCTACTAGCCTGTCCAACCGAAGCAGTAAAACAAAACTTAAAGAATTCCTTGATATCCTTATTTTCAATTTTTTCTATTCTATCCATCAAAAGTGATAATGCCATTAAATTTCGTGGGGTAAATAATTCATAAATGTGGTTCTCACGATTCGCATTGATTCGCGAATTATGGAAAAATCTATCTTTTGGATAATAATAGGGTATTTTATTGTATGAAAAGGATAATGCTAATTCCAAATCATTTTGTGTTGGTCTTTCAATGATTTTTGTTCTACTTTTTACATCATTTTTGTACCAGACTTCTGTTAATTTACCGTTTTCCCATATAAAATGTGTCCCTATAAATTTTTTATCTATTCTTTTTACTATATAAAAAGAATTTATCACGTCCTTGACCTCTGATTCTAGCTTGCTGAACTCTTTCTGGATTAATTTTATGGGTACTTTATTGATCATTTGTTTTGTTATAAAAATTGCAGATGGATTTATGTCCACCCCTATTGCTTTCCTTTCTGTAAAAATAGATTCTGTAACCGAAATTCCAGAACCGCAGAAAGGATCGAGTACTATTTCGCCTTTCTCTGTATATCGCAAAATAAATTCTCGTATAATATTGTAAGGTTTCTTAGACCAATATTTATGCATCGCATAGATGCCAGTATAAGACTTAGCTGTATGATTAGTCGTTTCTTTTGTTTCGTCTTCAAACAAAGTTAATTGCTTATTCATCTCAATCACTATCTATATATTGGGCCAACGATTTCGCCTAACTCGTTCATATACGAAATATTTCGTATATCATCTCCATTCTGCAGGATATACGAACTTCGTATATCATCTCCATTTTGGCAGTGTATCTGAGCTACTTCGTATATACATCAATCTGGATGAAGTCTTATTCTCTCTAAAACGTTCATCAATCATCCTTTACACTCCTTTCTTATTTTCAAACAATCTATCCAGTGGACTTTTAATCCTGAGTATATCCCTGTTACTCAGATGCGTATATATCTCTGTTGTTTTTGAGCTCCAGACCCGTCCACATCAGATTATAAATTAGTGTCTCTTTTTTCCAGTTTCTCTGTAAAATTAAATAACCACTGAGACGGTTCATCATAGAAATTAAAGAATCTCAGCAAAGTGTAATCAGTATTAGAGTTTTCTTCTCTTGATTTTCTCAATAAATCTTTCCATGTTTATTCTATTCTTCAAGCAGAACTGACAGAACAATTGTGTAGCATAGGAGATCGTTTTTATTTCTGTAATCGCATGTTTGCGGTAATAGAGATGCAAGTCTTTCAAACCGAAGATTGTCTTAGCTACTTTGAAGAAAGACTCTATTCTGCTTCTTATTTCAGTGAATTCTTCGTATCTGTCAATCCCTTCCACTGTTTGTTTTATTGCGTAACTGAAATCTTTAAGTAAGCTTGATAGATTCTTGTTGTATCTGCTGTCAAGCCAGAATAGG
>QMUN01000148.1 GCA_003660605.1 Thermococci archaeon | reverse complement strand
TATATAAAGTAAATTATTGTGGTAATAATATTCGGTGATACTATGAAAAAACTTTTCACATCTGAATCTGTAACTGAAGGACATCCAGATAAGATAGCTGATCAGATATCTGATGCCATACTGGATGCAATAATGGCAAAAGATAAAAACTGTAGAGTTGCTTGCGAGACTTTAGTGAGTACAGGATTATGCTTAGTTTCTGGCGAGATAAGTACCGATACATACGTAGATATGCGAAAAATAGTTAGAGAGACGATAAAGGATATAGGATATACCAAACCTGAGTACGGTTTTGATTATGAAACGTGTGCCGTGCTGGTAGCTATAGATGAACAGAGCCCTGATATAGCTCTAGGCGTCAATAAAGAAGATCAGGGAGCTGGAGACCAGGGATTAATGTTTGGATATGCAACGAATGAAACTGAAAACTTTATGCCCATGCCTCTGGATTTTGCCCATAAGCTCACAAAAAGGCTTGCAGAGGTAAGAAAAAAGAAAATATTGGAGTATTTAAGACCTGATGGGAAATCTCAGGTGACTATAGAATATGACAACGATAAAACACCTAAGAGGGTAGAAACAGTTATTATCGCAGCCCAGCATGACGATATGGACATAAACAAAGTAAGAGAAGACATTAAGGAACATGTTATTGAAGCAGTTATCCCTGCAGAGTTATTGGATAACGAAACGGAGTATCATATAAATACGACGGGAAGGTTTGTAAAGGGTGGACCTGCTGCGGATGTTGGTCTCACGGGAAGAAAGATAATCGTTGACACGTATGGTGGAGTGGGAAGTCATGGGGGGGGATGCTTTTCGGGAAAAGATCCTTCAAAAGTGGATAGATCTGCCTCATACATGGCGAGATATATAACCAAAAACATAGTGGCAGGAGGTCTTGCCGATAAATGTGAACTTCAGATAGCATATGCTATTGGAGTATCAAAACCCGTGTCATTGTATATAGAGTGTTACAATACAAACAAGGTCGATATAGAAAAGATAGAAAAGGCTGTGGAAAATAATTTTGACCTGAGACCTGCAGAAATTATAAAATATCTGGACTTATTAAGACCAATTTATAAAAAAACAGCTGTTTACGGTCATTTTGGCAGGAATGATCCTGATTTTACGTGGGAAAGAACAGATATGGCAGATACTCTAAGGGATGATGTCGGGCTCTAATAGAAGTGAGAGATCCCATCCATACCCTTTTTCAAACTTCATTCTCTTCAATGGAACTGCATTATTTTCACACCACTCCATTGGCAGACTCTTTTTTTCTGTAGATTCTTTCGCATTAATAAAATCAACTATATCTATCAGATAGGCCCTATTTATTTTTTCACTCGCTTTTTTCTTCCCATTTCTATAATTTATGAGAACAAAAGATCTATTTCTTTTCAAAAGTTTTGAGAATGTCAGTAAAGATTCTATCTGATGTTCTGTTATGTTTTTAAAAGGAAAACTCTTCGTTTTTATTTTTTTTACTTCTATCGCATAATTGCATTTTTCTGTGAGTACAAGAAAATCATATGGAGATCTATAGAATTCTCTCACGCTGTCAGGGTATTTCATAAAATAGATCTTACTTCTTTCCATTAAATGTTTTAAACTGTTCTTCATTTCAGTTTCTGTAATATTTGTAGTCATCTTACCCGTACATACTGCTTTTTTCTTTAGTTTTCTCGAAGATCTTATTGAATGCTTTTTCAAACTCTTTCTGACTCACGAAATCTTTTTCTTCTCTGATGGCAAACATTCCTGCTTCCATACATATAGTTTTGAGAGCAGCTCCAGATGCTCCTTCTGTTTTTCTGGCAATTTCTTCAATATTTATATTTTTTATATTCATTTTTGCAGCATGAATCTTCAGAATATCAACTCTCTCCTCATATGTAGGCAGAGGTATCTCAATTTTCCTGTCAAACCTTCCTGGCCTCAAAAGAGCTTCATCCAATATGTCTATTCTGTTTGTGGCGGCAATCACCTTTACGTTTCCTCTTGCATTAAAACCATCTAACTCCGATAATAACTGCATCAATGTCCTCTGGACTTCTCGATCTCCGGATACAGAAGAATCCGTCCTTTTTGCACCTATTGCATCGATTTCATCTATGAATATAATACTCGGTGCCTTCTCTCTTCCCATCTTAAAAACTTCTCTGACAAGCTTGGCGCCCTCTCCTATGTATTTTTTTACAAACTCAGAAGCAACTACTTTGATGAACGTCGCCTTTGTCTCTGTAGCTACCGCTTTCGCAAGAAGCGTTTTTCCGCATCCTGGAGGGCCATAAAATAAAACTCCATTGGGTGGTTCTATTCCGATCTTTTTAAATATTTCTGGGTTTTTCAATGGCAGTTCTACAGTTTCTTTGATCTCCATCATCTGCCTCTCTAAGCCACCTACAAGACTGTAAGGTACGTTAGGAGCTTTTATTATCTCCATCCCGCTGACTATAGGATCCTTAGATGATGGAAGAACCTCCATAACAGCGAGTGTCCTCTGATTCAGGGCCACTCTTACCCCTGCAAATATATCTTCCTTATTGATAAAACCTGAGGTAGAAACGACAAAATCAGGACCTGAAGAGCTTTTGACAACTACTCTGTCATCATTTAAAACATCGAGAACTGTAGCTGTGATCAGGGGAGGAGACCTCAATCTTTCCACTTCTCTTTCCAGTTCTGTAAGCCTTCTTTCGAGTTTATATTTTTCAGTCTCCACACTTCTTTTTTCTAACTCCAGATACTGGATCTTTTTCATTAAAACTTCTTTATCATATCCTACAGCTTCAGCCAATGTATCCTCTCCTATAATCTCAGGTTAAATTTGCTCTAATATAATTATTGGAGGTAAAGTATTTAAATAACTTTTGGTGATTTTTCAGTAATGATATGTGAAATCTGTGGAAAAGAGTTTGGAGGAAGAGGAACAGAGGTTATTATAGATGGGGCTCAGTTAACAGTTTGCCCGAACTGTGCAAAGTTTGGAACGAGAGTTGAGATTCATAAAGAAGAAAGAAAACTATACCCCAAAAAGAAAAAAGTAAAAATGCCTGCAAAGAGTGATAAAGAAAAATTTATAATAGTTCCAGATTATTCAAAAATAATAAAAAACGCACGAGAAAATAGGAAATTATCACAAAAAGATTTAGCTTTCAAGATAAATGAAAAAGAATCTGTGATCCACAGATTAGAAACAGAAAGCATGTCACCCTCATATACACTTGCCAAAAAGCTTGAAAAAGCTCTGGAAATTAAGATAATAGATAAAATTTCAGAGGTCGAGATCCCAAAACTGGATACAGATTCAAAAAATCTTAACATAGGTGACATAATCAAAATAAAGAAAAAGTAGGAAATATTTCTCCCTTCGTTAGTTTACCAGTAAAAATCACATTACAACATTTTTCTAGACGTTACAATTTACCGTATTTCTGGATCAATTCGATGACTCTATCTATGAGATCGCCCAATCCGATCTCCTCCAGCGTTTTATCTATCTTTACTTCCGTTTTTATAGGAACATTCAGATTC
>QMUN01000147.1 GCA_003660605.1 Thermococci archaeon | reverse complement strand
GTATATCCTTGCAAAAGACTTCGCTATTATGGCTGATACTCCTGCATGCTTCAGACATGTAACAGCCTGTTCTCTCGAAGAGCCGCAACCGAAGTTTTTTCCTGCAACGATTATATCTCCTTTTTCAACATTTTTTACAAAATCAGGATCCAGATCTTCCAGAGCATGCTCTGCCATCTCTTCTGGATCCATTATAGTGTAGACATACTTCCCAGGATAGATAACGTCTGTGTTTACGTTATCACCATATTTGAAAACTTTACCCTTTATCATGATACCTGTATTCTGTTTCTCTTTTTATTCTTTCCGATCACAGTTCTTTCCACTTCGTTATTCTTATAGCAATACCGATGAATACTGCCGCTAATGTCCCCATGACCAAAAATGGTAAGTATGCTCCTGAGAGATTATCGAGTATCATTATATTTCTCAGCCCATCATGAAAGTAATAGAGAGGCAAGCATTTTGCTATCGATTGCATATAACTCGGCATCATTTCAATAGGCCAGAATGCACCTGAGAGAAACATCATTGGAAATGCTATGGCATTACCAGCACCAGATGCCGCCTCCACATCTTTTATTATACCTCCAAGTATCATTCCTATACTGGAAAATGTAACTGCACCTATGAAAATGAGTAAGAGTGCATAGAGGTTCGGGAGTGCACGAACATCAAAGATAACCCATCCAAATGCCACCATCACAGCAGTGAGCATGAATGCAAGTACAGTCTGCTGAAGTACATTACTCAGTATCCAGGAACTTTTGGAGAGAGGAGTTGCAGCCAGCCTTTTCACGATGCCGTTTCTCCTAAGTTCTGAGATGGTAGCTGTTGCTCCGATAATTCCGTTTGTCATTATGAATGCTGCTATGTAGCCGGGAAGATAATAGTCTGTAGCACTCATATTTTTTTCAACGAGTGATTCTGATGTTATGGTCATCATCTGCTCTTCAACACCTATGAGTCTGTTATTGAATGCATTGATAACACTTTCAAGTATGCTGCGAACAGCCATAGCAGAGATGTCATTTTCATCCGCTAAAAATGTTAATTCAGCTCTCTCAGATGTGGGAAACGTATTTTTCCACTGTTCTAATTCCTCTTGTCCTTCTTTTATAGCTTGGAGATCACTCTCTTTCATGTAACTGCTGAAATTTTTTTCAATATATGCGAAGGTATTAACAACAACATTCAACCTTACTGCCATGCTTTTCTCTTGTATATTCTCTTCAAATCCTTTGGGAATCTTCAATATCCTGTAGTTATACTCGAAAGAAGGATTCTCTTTTACATAAGAATTAACATCGATGCTCGGATCAAGTTCTTTTATCTCAAAAATCTCTATGGAATCTAAAGCATTAATGAAAGTTTTGGAAAGCTCAGTTGGCTCTCCATCTTTCACATCAAAATTCTGAACGTGCAGTACGTATTTTGTACTTCCAGTTCCGCCAAAAACAGATCCAAAGATCAGTAAAAGCATTAGAGGAAACAAGAACGAGAAAAATATACCTACTTTGCTTCTCAGCCACCCCTTTATAAGCGCTATAAATACTGCCAGAACACTTCTCATATCAATTCACCCCTCTCATTAACTCTGTGACCAGCTAACTGTAAGAACACATCGTCCATACCCGATTCAATAATTTCTATCCTGTATCCATCGCTCAGCTGGTAAAGCTCTGCTAATGCTTTACTTGCCCCTTCTCTTGTTTTAAATTTTCCTGTAACGATATCTTTATCGTACGAAATGTTCTCCGTAAATTTTCGCAGTATGTTCTCTGCTTCTTCAATTTTTCTTCCTCTTATATTCACTTTTATCCCTCCTCCATATTTTGAGATGAGTTCATGAATTGTGTCTGTGGCTATAAGCTTACCATTTACTATCACTCCCGCTCTATTACTTAACTGCTCTACCTCTTCCATATAGTGAGACGTGAGAAATACAGTTTTACCCATTTTTTTAAGAGTTTTTATCACCTCCCATGTATTTCTTCTTGCCTCAGGATCTAAACCTGTCGTAGGTTCATCCAAGAACAAGAGTTCAGGATCACTTACTAGAGCCATACATACACCCACACGTCTCTGCATACCGCCTGAGAGCTTATGGAACTGTCTGTTCCTCACTTCCCACAGACCGAGCTCCTCAAGAATTTTTTTTGTTTCTGGTTTTATGTTGTATATCCTTGCTATAAGCTCTACATTCTCCTTTACAGTAAGACGTTCAAATGCATTAAAATCCTGTGGCATTACACCTATTTTCTTTTTTATCTCTGTCTCATCCTTTGTTACATCAAAACCGAGAACACTTGCGGATCCACTTGTAGGCTTTCTCAGACATTCCAGTATCTCGACTGTAGTAGTTTTCCCTGCACCGTTGGGTCCAACAAGAGAAAATATTTCTCCTTGATAAACGTCAAAGGATATTCTATCCACTGCTGTTACAGTTTTATACTGTTTTACTAGATTTTCAACTTCTACAACTTTTTCTGGCATCTTTCTACCTCCTTTTTATTGTGATATTGATCTAGATTCTCTCTATATGTGCAGTTCTTTTAAAAATTTTTCTATTTTTGGCATATCAAAAAAGACCTTTTATCTTCCCGTTGACAATGTCCATATTTATCGCAGCAGGATTTTTTGGAAGCCCTGGCATCGTCATAATCTCTCCACACAATGGAATTATGAATCCAGCACCGTTGGCTATTTTTATGTCTCTGACAGTTATAGAGAAATTTTTGGGCGCTCCAAGTTTCTTGGGATCATCACTCAAAGAGTACTGCGTTTTTGCCATGCAGATCATTTTTTTATCCAGATCATGGTCTTCAAGATCTTTGATTGCTAAATCAGCTTTTTTCGTATATCTAACAGAATCGGCACCATAAACATTCTCAGCTATCTTTTCTATCTTCTCTTTTATAGTTTCGTTTAAATCGTACAAAAACCTGAAATCGTTTCTCTTTTCGCATAGTTCAATGACTTTTTCAGCGAGTTTTATTCCACCTTCTCCCCCTTTTTCATAAACTTCACATTCTACTGCCTCTATCCCCTCTTTTTCACATAGTCTCTTTATCAAATCTATCTCTCCCTTTTTATCATTGGAAAATTTATTTATCACCACAATTAAAGGGACTCCAAAATTTTTTATATTCACTATATGTCTTTTCAGATTCTCGAATCCTTTTTCCAATGTCTCTCCATGTTTTTTCAAGGATCTTATAGTAGTAGTAAGAACAACGCAGTCTACTTTTTCTTTTGCTACTCTGCAGAAGATATCGAAATATTTTTCAGCTCCGAGATCTGATCCGAAACCTGCCTCTGTAACTACATAATCACAGTGTTCTAAAGCTATCTTCGTAGATGTTAAAGAGTTAGTTCCATGAGCTATGTTTGCGAAGGGACCTCCGTGAACTATAGCAGGTGTATTCTCTGTTGTCTGAACTAAGTTAGGCATTATAGCATCTTTCAGAAGAATTGTCATAGCTCCCTGGGCATTAAGGTCACTGGCTTTTATAATTTTTTTATCATATGAATATCCCACGATT
>QMUN01000146.1 GCA_003660605.1 Thermococci archaeon | reverse complement strand
CCAAACTATCTGAGGACTCTTTATCTCTTCAAGTTTTTATTACTCTTTTATTACTCATATTTTTATATATTTCTATAATTTCTGAATTTTTATATACCCTAAGTTGAATATAACATAACTCTCCGCAATCTCCCAGATTGGAGTTAAAACAAACTTCTGTGAAGTTTATTATCATTATTAATTTTATGAGTTCAGATGTCAAAAAACTTACCTCACAAAACACTATGAAACAATAGACAAACTCATCGAAAAATCATTGAGAGGATTGAAAAGCGAGAAAATAGCTAAGATATGGTTGGATTTATTACAATTTTTGAGGCTCATCTAAGCTTGAAGAGTAAAACTCCTGCTGAAGCTTGAGAACTGATTTGAAAATAGAAAATGGATGAGGAGATTTGATAACGGAAGATTTATAAAGTTCCTTTCTTAAAAAGATCATGTGCCTCTAATTTTTATACTATTCTTGGTGTATCCTCTCTATCTTTGATCCTCCTGAAGGCAGTACCTGAATTATATCATCTAAATTATCATAATTCAGGATCTTAGAGATTTTTTTAGCAAGAGCTTCCTTTTTTTCATCCCCCTGAACTATCTCAACATATCTGTCACAATTCGCCTTTATGGCGGAAACAGGTCCGCACATTGGCTTATTCTCAAAAATGCCCAATGCCAGAGATAGTGATACATTCTTAATAAAATTCTTTTCTCCCTTTATAAAAAATGCCCCCGTAGGCAAGTATTCCCCTGAAGGTGGTGATTTTGTAACCTGCTCTGGATTAACCCAGTAAACATCTATTCCTGCCATTTTTTCTTTCCATGCCCTTGAAAAAGAAGCTGCAAAGATAGCTGCTTCGTTTAATGTCTTTTCAGACGATTCCTTTCCATTTTTTATGATGATATGTGGGGCTCCATGGATATCCGCGTGCAAATACAAATCCTTACTCTCCATGTGTTTCTTTATCAGTATTTCATTTGTTTTTTTATCTTTTCCTCCGAGCATAAGAAAATTCTCACTGGAAAAACACCATCTGAACTTTTCGTACCATTCTCTTTTCCTTTTCTTTCTGACAACTATTTCTCTTATCTCACTCTCTCCTTTCTTTAATGTCTCTATATGTTCCAAATTTTTTTGCAGAGCAGATTTGGCACCTTCTAACTTCTTTTTCGCAGTTTTTGATCTCTCGTAATATATTTCAGCATTTTCAGAGAGTGTTTTCGATATATCTATAACTATTTTTTTTTCAAAGTTAAGTTTCAAATGTTTTGGATCTATAATCTCTATCTGTCTATTTGTCTTTTCTATTATTTCATTTCGATTCTTCGCTTTCTTTATAATCTCCAAGATTTTTTCTATCTCCTGATAATGCAGATATATCAGATCGCCGAGTTCTTTGTTTTTTGTTATGTCCTCTTCAAATTTTTTAACAGCCTCCTTTTGCGAAGCTGCTATCCTCTTATATTTCGCTATTTTTTCTTCAAGATCCTTTTTTTCTATTGATTTTTCCTCTATAAGTTCTTCTTTTCCATAAATCTCGTCCAGAGCTTCATTTAGGCTGTTATAATATTTCTTTTCTTTGTCTTTAAATCTTGATAATTCGAGGGGATATATAACTCCGTCCACAATATTTACTCTCTTTTTCATATTTTCAAGCTTTTTTATCCCCTCTTTTAATTTTTCAATATCGACTTCTTTAGAGTTTTTATCTATTCCTGACAGTAAACACAGCTCTTCGGCATAAATTCCTCCGAGATTATAATCAACGGCAAGAATCTTTACTATCTCTCTATCCTTTCCTTCCAACTTGAACTCAGTGAAAATATTTTTACTCTCTGGAAATTCATAGTAGTTTCCTACATATACTTCCCTTTTATGATGTTTTTTCCATAAACTTAGGATTTTATAATCCTTATCTGTCAAGATCATGTTTCCCTGACCGAAAAATTCGATTATAAGTCTATACATAGTCTCTCTAATCCCCAAAGTAATCTCCACAATCCTATCAAAATTTATCTGCTTTATATCCAGTATCTCCAGAGTATGCAGTTTTTTCCTGAGAAACATGGCAAATCCTGAAGGATTCTTAGGAGCTGGTTTTGGGTACTCTGTTACATAGAGACATACTCCAGGCTTAATAACGAGATCTTTTCTTCCATTTCCGTATAATTTAAATCTAAATTCTCCATTCCTCTGGTATATTTTTTCTATTTTCATATTTATTATTGATAATTCTTTTAATTCCTGAGTAATTACCTTAATATCGAAGGAAAACATATGAATATTACATACAAAAACTTTTTAAAGGTTATCATAAATGGTGAAATAATGGACGAAAAAAACAAGTCGGCACTGGTATTTTGTTTGACAGGAGGAATAACAGGAGTTATCTCAGGTTCCGTTCTGAAGGGTACGGCAAGTGAGCTGATACTTCTTATAGCAATAATGGTCATATACCTCACCACATATATTGTTCCTCTAATTGGAGTGAATATAGAAAGGATGGGGGGAAGAAGAAAAGTTATAACATCAGGAATGTTCTCATTTCTTATGTGGTGGCTCACATTGTGGTTTTTGATTTACAACATTGCTTAACAATAATGACCATTTTTATAGAAAACTTTTTATAGTTGCTCTGTCATATATATGAAAGAGGTTTTAATATGGCAGAAGAAAAAAAAGAAGATTACTGGAAGTTACTCGCCAAAAAACAGAAAGAGGAAATAGACAGATTAAAGAGGAAATCGTCAAAGGGTAATGATATATGGCCGATAATGGCTATTATACTCTCGATATTTCTTGTTGCCGCGATCTTCGGAGCTGGATACTTTGCAATGCAGTACTCTAACGTGAATTCCAGTTATCAATCGCTAAAAACAAGTTTTGAAACTTTAGAAAGTCAAAAAGACTCCCTCCTACTGGAAAAAGACAGTCTAACAAGCCAGATAAACACTCTAAACGGCAAGGTGACAGATCTGGAGAGCGAAAATTCGCAGTTATCTTCGCAGGTGACAGATCTGGAGAAGGATCTTGACGATGCAAAAAAAGAAAAAGAAAATGCCTTGAAAGAAAAAGATACGGAGATAGAAGACTTAAATGCTGAGATAGCTTCACTAAATAACTCCATAGAAAGATACGAGGCATGGATCGAACAGTACAAAGCAACAATAGATGCACTGAATGAACAACTTGGAGAAACAACAGGAGAGATGAACGATCTGGAAGATATACTTGCTCAGTGTGTGGGCTGTGGGATCTGCTGCGTGGATATAGAAGCTTATGGAGATCCTGTATACAGTGCAGATACAAACTCAACTACACAGTATTACGACATGTACATATACTTTGATACAGACTGTACTACCTGCGGGACATGCGGATCATACTGTACCACTTCCTGCTGTGATCCCTGCTGCTCTCCATGTCAGCCTTATGTAAGGATACGATTTAAAGTTGTATATGATCTCGATACAGATACATTTTCAGAGACTGTCCTAAGCTGGTACTGGTATCATTAATCTTTTTTTCTTTTTTAGGTGAAGAGATGAGAAT
>QMUN01000145.1 GCA_003660605.1 Thermococci archaeon | reverse complement strand
TATTTGTTGTATTTACTTTGATAACTATGGGAGTCCTGGGATACAGAACTCAGATAGCGCTAACGATTATAGGTGTCTTAATAGTCTCTGCATTCACGGAGTTGGTAACATTAGAAGAAATAACAGTTCTCGGCGGAGCTGGTGCTTTGGGATTAATAGTCATGACAAGCCTGAGGAATATAATTTTGCAGGCAAAAATATCTATAATAGATGCGATCAGATATAGAGTGGGATTGACATTGTCTTCGTACGATATCCTCGCGCATTTAGGTGGCGTAAGAGGTTTCACTCACGGATTTGTTCACATTGCTTCATATCCTCCTTTAGCAAACCTTATGCCGGGATTGGCATACTCCCCGAGAAGGTATATAGGAGTATTTGTCGGTGCAGATAACGTTTCCATAACTTCCACGATAATGGGACCTCTTGTCATTGATTTTGGCATCATAGGTGTTTTTTTGGGAATGTTATTTCTGGGATTTCTTTTAAAAAAGAGCTATGATCTCATAAAAAGAATAGAAGGAAAAGAAAAGGCTCTGTTTATTGCATTTTATGCCATATTCTTGAGCTACTCCATAATAGGAATAGAAACAGGTCTTGTAGATTTTGAGGTGCTTCTTACCTTCTTTGTAGGCTTTTTATACATTCTCTACAGAAGCTAAGGTTCTACCTCAAGATAGACGTTCTTTTCATCCATCAAAAAATCTTTCCAGAGTAGCTCCACTTTCAGAATATACTCCACTCTCATGCTCCCCGGCGTCAGATCGCTTGTTATATAAAATGTCTTTGATAGGTCTTCGTTATATAATAGAGACTCATTTATCGCATACACATACGAGTCATCGATTTTTTCAAGTCCCTCTCTATCTATAGAATAATATCTATACTCCGATGTAAGTCTTATCTTTAAATTTGTAAGATCTATCTTTTCTTTATTTTTTATCCTTACAGAAATATATTTTGTAGATTTAGCCTTAACCTTCAATTTATCTGGCTTAACTTCATCTATTATCACATCAGGCTTTTTTATTATTATCTCCAGATTTTTGACAAAACTTTTTTCTTCCGATCTCACTATTATTTTGAAATTAGTTTTTTTAGAATTTTCATCTATATTCTTAGCTTTTATATCCAATGCAAAACTGCTCGCTTTATCTGGATCTAACTCTTCTTTAAATGTAGAGTTTGTGTCAAAGTATTTCGATTCAAAACTTATATCAAAACTCATGTGTGCCTTTGTATTGTTCTTTATAGTGAATGTCAGCGATCCCGTCTCGCCTATCAGTAGTTCCTTAGGAGTCTCGTTTAAAGTTATCTCCACTTCTTTTTCTCTACCAAAGCGTGTATAGAGATAAAAAGAGCCGACAAGGATGCAGATAGCAATAGCAGCGTAGATGTACAGTTTTAGATTTTTGTTCATACTTACCCTATTTGTTCAAAATATTTAAATCTTTATGCCCGATAGGCATGATATAAAGAGGATCGAGAACTATATTCAAAACTTCTTTTACCTCTTCATCTCTGAAAGCACCAACAGCTACCGTCCCGAGATTCAAAGCCTCACAAACTAAGTATATATTCTGCCCCACGTGCCCAGCTTCCATATATACATATCGTGTTCCTCTCTCGCCGTACCTCGTAATAGTTCTCTCAAAATCTGCAGCTATTATAATGTCTATCGGCGCCTTTAAAATAAAATCCTGATTCAATGAAGCATGACAGAGTTTTTCTCTCAGATCTTCTTTGTCGATAAATTCGAGGGAGTGTTCAAGCCAGTCATAGTAGTAAAAACCTGTATTGATACCTTTAACATTCCCAATGAGTACATACAATTCTAAAGGATATCTTGCACCAGCAGATGGAACAGTTCTCCTGAACTGTGACTTTCCCATCGCTGCCCATAGTATCTTTGAGATTTCGTTTATCTCTATCGGTATTTCCAGAAATTTTCTTATAGACCTTCTCCCATATAAAGCTTCTTCTATATTCATGTGATCTTCAAAATGAGGAGCTGGAAGTTTGATGTTTTTCATGGAGGATAATATTTTTTTGCATATAAATTGTTTACCTTTCTAGCTCTCTTTTCATCAAGAGATATTCTTCCCTTGTAATCTCTCCTTTTGCATATCTAATCTTTAATATTTTCAGAGGATCTTCACTTATTGGCTGAGGCGAACTTAAAATCGACCTGACATTTGCAATTCTCTCCTGGATAGTCCGAAAAATCCTTGCTGCACTTTTATTTGGAATTCCCCTTAAATAACACGTTTCTGAAAGAAATCTCATCTTTATTATGATAGTTGAATTTATAAACCCTTTTTTTATTTTAGTATTTGCCATATCAGTATACTTATAATCTGTAATGTTCCTTTTTAATCCAAGAGTTGTAGGTCTTCGGACTATTACTCTATGTGTAGTTACAAAAATAGAATCTGGCGTTATCGCCTGCTCTAATCTCGCCTGTCTTACAGAATGAAGAACTTTTTCACCTGGAATAAGTAATTCTTTTATATCTTTTGGAATCTTTATTTCAAGTCCTGTAAAGATTTCTCCCTTTAAAGATCTTTCTTCACTCAATCGATCACCTTTAGTTATATTATTTTTATTATATTAATGTCTTGCGGAGATAATGCCAAAAAGTTATAAACCTTTCATAGAAACTTTTTAATAATTGGGAACTATATTTATATCATGAAAAATATAAAAACGGGAATAGAGATTCTGGATAAACTCCTTCCTTATGGTGTTCCACGAGATAATTTTATTGGACTTTTTGGAGAAGGAGGAACAGGGAAGTCTGTAATCTTATATGAGCTTCTATATAAAAAATTGGAGATGGGAGAGCCAGGGATTTTGGTCTGTTTTGAGGATGTACCCAGATCTATAACAGAGCACATGAAGAATTTTAGATGGGACGTAACGAAATTCAAAAATTTTAGATTTTTGGATTGCTACTCATTCAGGATGGAGACTCGAGTACCTTCTGATCTTGTTAAAATCGTTACACGTCCTTCAGATCTGGATTCGCTGACTGAAACTTTGTTTGACATAATTGATGAGCTGGATATGAAGGGAAAGGGGATAGTTGTTTTTGATTCGTTAACAGAGTTAATGACTATCTCCAACGCTCCAGAACTGGTAGATACTATCAAAGACTGGAGAGCACGAGGACCGAAAGAGAGGAGTGTAAATTTTATTGCTTCCATACATTATGGTTTAAAAATGTTTAATGATGTTGTTGACACATTCGATTATATAATGGATGGTTTAATAGACCTCAGATATAATCCTGAAATAATGAAACAGGGGTTTTTACTGAAAGAGATGAGAATAAGAAAGATGAAAGGAACGTTCCACATAACAAACTGGACACCCTTCGAAATAACTGATAAGGGAATGAAGGAGTTAAAAAAAGAAAAAGAGGTAGAGAAAAAATAGGAAAAATTCTAGGCAGACACAGAGCTAATCATCTTTCTTCACTCTTTTTTTCGAGAAAACTACTATAACAAGTGTAATGACTATAGCGATGAATATTCCAAGTATAAATGTAAAAGTGATTTTAGTTTTTGC
>QMUN01000144.1 GCA_003660605.1 Thermococci archaeon | reverse complement strand
TTCATTTATATAGCCATTCGTTACCATTGCAGTATAAAGATCGTTTTCCTTTGCAAGCTTTGCTGTATCATACATAAACTCGTACCATATTGTTGGCTCGTTGTAGGTAAAAGCAATCCCTTCTGTATCTTTAGCCATTTCTACGATATCTTTCGGGGAAAAATATCTTGTGGGCGCTTTTTTTTGCGATATAGAGTAATTCTGACAGAAATCACACCCAAAATTACAACCTATTGTACCTATGGAAAAGGCTATGCTGCCAGGATAGAAATGGTATAATGGTTTTTTTTCTATTGGGTCTTTCCAGAAAGAAGATACCTCACCATATATCTCGGTGTAAAGCTTATTTTCTTTGTTTACTCTCACTCTGCAAAAACCGTACTTAGATTGAGGAATAAAACATTTTCTTGGGCATAGAAGACATCTAACACCCTCTTTCTCAGGAAGATAGAATTCTGCTTCTTTTAACATCAATATAATATAATGTTTAGATATACTTAAAGTTTTTGTTTCAAAGCACCTGCAAAATTATCTCCCTTCTTCTAGGTTTTGTATCAAAGTTCACAACTACTATCTGCTGCCATGTGCCGAGTAAAAGCTCTCCGTCCTCGAATGGAATTACCAAGCTCGGTCCAATTATACCAGATTTAACATGGCTTGATCCATTATCATCGTGCCATGTTTCATGATGTGCATAATAATCATTGTACGGAGCAATTTTATCCATAACTCTCGGAAAATCCTTCTTTAGTCCTGGCTCATACTCTATTGTTGTGATCGCACCTGTTGAACCCTTAGCAAATATTAGTACAGCTCCTTCCTCTTTTTTACTCTCTTTAATGAAGTCTCTTACTTGATTTGTGATATTTACCATATCCCCATGTGCGCCTGTATTAACTTTCAGGATTTTCATTTTGTCACCAATAGTTATAAACTTATGAAAGTATAATAAGGTATGGATATGGTACTCGGTAGAAGAGCTGTGATGGAAGTTTTAAAAAGTGACGGGAAGATAAACAAGCTACTTGTAGCCAAAGACTCAAAACTTGAGGAGATTTTAAAAATTGCCCATGAAAAGAAGATATTAGTTTCAAAAGTAGAAAAGAGAGTACTGGATAGATTTGGTGAAAAACATCAGGGAGTTATTGCTTTCATATCTCCTAAGGAGTATAAAAAATTTGAAGATCTCAGATTTTCAGAAGATTCTTTTTTCATTGTTCTGGATAGGATAAAAGATCCTAGAAATCTCGGAGCGATTATAAGAACATGTGAGTTTTTTAAGATAGATGCAGTTATAATTCCAAAAAGAGAATCTGCAAAGATTACCGAGACTGTATGGAAAAGTTCTGCAGGTGCTTTGGAGCATGCAGATATTGTACTTGTAGATAACCTCTCTAAAACAATAGAAAAACTCAAAAAGAAAAAGATCTGGATTATAGGAGCGGATATAAACGGAGAAAGATGCTTTGAAAAGAATTTAAGAGGACCTTTAGCTCTTATACTTGGTGAAGAGCAGAAAGGAATGAGAGATATCTTAAAAAGGAAATGTGATCTTCTGGTAAAAATCCCAAGAAGAGGAAAGATTGAATCTCTCAATGTGTCCACAGCAGCAGGTATTCTTATTTACGAGATATTAAGACAGAGAACATATGACGATCGAAAACTATTTAAATGATGCTACAGAGATAAGTAGGAAATCTTCAAGGTACAAAGGAAACACTTAAATTTTTTGTTTTTCCTTTTTTATATTTATTTTTATCTATTCATTAATTTAATAGATCTATCTAATAAATCCTGCATAAGAGCCTCTATTTCCGTTTTTATGAATTTAAACTCCTTTATTTCCTTTTCTATCTCATTATATTTTTTGCATTGTTTTATGTCCTCATCTTCAATTATAGATTTAAAAAGATCAGAGGCAGTAAGAAACTCTCCGAACTTCGTCCTTTCTATGGCATACCTCATTTTGTTGAATAATATGCCCAATTCATAAACTTTATCTTTGAGAGTAGAGATCTTTTCATTGTATTTTTTCTCGTCTCTCAAGAAACGAAGTCTTATTTTTATATCGGGATTATATTTACAGTCACAACTCTTCAAAAATTGTATATTACTTTTTAGAATTGAATAATCTTTCCGAATCTCCTTCACATTCCTCTTCTTAGTGCATGAATAGAAACAGAGGATAAAAATAACTCCTATACAAAGTAAAATCAGATACATTTCCATACTATTATATTGTTTTTGATTATTAAAAACTTAACTTTACCTTCCCCTTCGTCTTTTTTAATATCTCATTTAAAAAATTTTCTTTGTCTCTTTTTCTAATGGATATTTTAAAAAAAGCATTATTTTCCATTTTTTTCTCCAATATCTTGCATCGATATTTTTGAATCGTCTTGTTAATCTCTCCGAAGAATTCATAATCTACAAAAAAAGAGATCTCTTCCTCGTAAAACTTTTCGATAGTACCAGAAGCTTCAATACCTTTTAATGCAGCTTCTCTGTATGCACGTATCAATCCTCCAACTCCCAATTTTATCCCTCCAAAGTATCTTGTGACGACTATAACAACATTTTTCAAATTCTTTTTCAAAATTACATCCAGAATAGGCTTTCCCGCTGTATTCAACGGCTCACTATCGTCAGAAGAATTGAAAATATCATTTACAACATAGGCATACGGATTGTGAGAAGCATCTTTAAACTCTTTTTTTATCTCATTTATGAAGTTCTTAGCTTCTGCTTCATTTTTTACATTTTTTAACGATGCTATGAACTTTGATTTCTTTATATTTATTATAACTCTTGCAGGTTTTTTCACCGTTAGATAACTGTCCATATAGAAGATTGGAGGAAGGATTTTAAAATCTACCATAAGATTTTTAAACTGTGTAGTTTATAACATTGCAATGTATAAAACTACACAGCACAAAATTGCTTTGGCGGGTATAATGGCTGCATTTATGGCAGTAGCAGGATTCTTTCCTGCGATACCATTATTCGGACTGGGCAAAGTTATCTCCTTTGGTGCGATAATTATGCCGTTAATAGGTGTACTTCTCGGGCCTTTTGTTGGAGGATATGCCGCTCTTGTAGGTGCATTGATCGGGGAAACGATAGCACCCTATGGTGCTGTTTTTGGATTTTTAACATTCATACCTCCAACTCTCGGAGCTCTTAATGCAGGACTTCTTTCTCATAAAAAATGGAGATTATCTTTCTTCCTTTTAGGATCTCTTGTAGCATTATGGTATATTACAGATGTAGGAGTTGAACTTTATTATTTCCCTTATCTGCATATTCTTGCTCTCTTTATGATTGTGATCTTTGGCAGAAACTTATCCTCTCTTGACAAAAATCTTTTTCCAAAATTCTTCATTATCTCATTCTGTGCACTTTTAACGGATCATATGGCAGGAAATCTCATATTTATTCTAATTGCAAACCCAGCAAAAGCAGCGTTTTCTGCTATTCTTGTACAGTATTCTTTTGAAAGAACTTTAATGGCATTATTTTCAGCCATAATTGGAACAGCAGTTTTAAAAATATTAAAAGAGGTGAATATATGGAC
>QMUN01000143.1 GCA_003660605.1 Thermococci archaeon | reverse complement strand
GGGGATTGTAACTATGATATCGCAGCAGAGAAGCTCTTCGTTAGTTAGTCCGCTGCTCTCTCTCCCTATCACGATTCCTATCTTTCCCTCTTTACTCATATTCTTTACAATTTCTTCGGGAGTAACACTTATCCTATGTACACTGTGTTTTCCGCCGTAAACGCTTGTGGTGCCTATTGAAAAATCTAATAAATTCAAGGCTTCTTCAAATGTTTTGACTACAATTGCTGAATCTACTATATCTCTTGCATGCACAGCAAATTTATATGTTTCTTCGGTTATCTCGCAGGGATCGACTAAGACGAGTTTTTCTATACCAAAGTTTTTCATAATCCTTGCCAAGCTTCCTATATTTCCCGGTGATTCCGGCTGGACAAAAACAGCATAAAACATCATAAAAGATATAAATACAGAAAATAAAAAGTTAATGGTGAAGAATCTCATAGTAGGCATAGATCCCGGTACAACAGTCGGAATAGCAATCTTGGATTTAAAGAGAGATATACTGGATATTTCCAGTTCTAAAAATTTTTCAGTGGATAATATAGTAGAGCATCTCCTAAAATTTGGAACTCCAGTCATAATAGCTACGGATGTGAGTAATGTACATCAGACAGTGGAAAAAGTTTCGAGTTCCTTCCAGTGTAAAACATTTGCACCAGCGACACCCCTTTCAATAAGAGAAAAGAACGAGATCACGAAGGAATACTCTGTTAGTAATGCTCACGAGAGGGATGCACTTGCATCTGCTCTCAAAGCTTATGATCATTACAGAACGAAGTTTGAAAATATAGATGCAAGACTTGAAGATCTTGGAGCAAAAAATTTGAGCAGTGCTGTTAAAACGCTGGTTTTGAGAGATTTTACAGTAAAAAATGCACTAAACACCTTAACAAAAAAAGAGGAACCCAAAGAAAAAAAGATCGTTAAAAAAGAAATACAAAAAAAAGTTGAAACTCCAGAAAAGATATCTCTTGAAAGGATAAAGGAGTACAATAAAGAGCTTTTGGAAAAAATAAAACTCATGGAAAAAGAAAATGAAATGTTAAAAAGAAAAAATAAAAAGATACTTAATGAGATCGATATTGAAACAAGAAGATCTGAGATAATTCAGCAAAAAAAGAGAGTTATAAACTCGCTTAAAGAGGAGATAAAATCAAAAAAAGAAAAGATTTTAGAACTTCAGCAAATTATCAGAGATTTGAAAGGAATAAGAACTTTGGAATTATCAGAAGAAGCTCATACTGTTAAGGTATTAGATTATTTTACAAAAGAGGAGATAAGAAGCCTTGATACTAAATTTAAAATAAAAAAAGGAGATATCATATATATAAAGGATCCGAGCGGCGGAGGGGGGAGTACTGCTGAACTGCTTGTAGAGAAGCAGATAAAGGCTTTAATAGTTGGAGATCCCAGAAGAATGTCTCATAATGCGAAACAGGTTTTTGAAAATGAAGATATACCCGTCCTTAACTTGAATACAAAAATAGTTGAAAACTTTGGTATAGTTGATAAGGAAGAGTTTCGAGATGCATACTCTGAATGGAAAACAAAAGCAAAAATAAAAGCTGCAGAAAAAAAAGAGAAATGGCTAAACAAGCTTTTAAAAGAATATAAAAAAGAAAGAATAAAAAAATTAAAATAGAGATTATTTAAATGCCATTATTTCCATGTCCAGGGGTTTTTTGTTAATATTTCCTACTTTAACACCTATTACCCTCTTTACATTCTTATCACTTGCTACATCGACAAGTCTCTGTGTGACAACACCATCAAATACTATTGTGTGAATATTCTCACTATTTTTTAAAGTATCTATCAAATCCCTTACAGAAACTTTGGCAATCTCTTTTTTACTTTCGTCCAGCAGATATGCATCTAATGTTCCTGGTAGTTTTTTTATAAAATCGCCAAATTCGTTGAGTTCGGAGATCTCCTCCTGTTTTTCCTCTTTTTTACCTATATCAGCCATCTCAGTTATAGCCTGTTCTAGAGGTACCTTATTTCTCAGCGCTGTAATTATCTCTTTCTTAGAAAGCTCTTCTACTTCTTTCCCTGGCGGTGCTCTTGTCATGTAATCCACATCTGCGACTTCTATTAACTCACGAAGGATGAGTTCTCCTCCTCTATCACCGTCTACAAAAACTGTAACAGTTTTTTCTCTGCTCAGTTCTATAATCGTTTCGGGTGCTGAGGTTCCCTCTACCGCAATTGCATTTTTAATTCCATTTCTCAACAGATTAAGAACATCCGCTCTTCCTTCAACTACGATTATTGCATCAGAGTCCTTGACATTTGGCCCAGCGGGGAGATTATCCTTTCCGTACTTTACAATTTGTTGAACCCTCACCGCCTTTTTGACCTCCTCAGTTATCTCTGCAGTTTCTGGAAGCTGTTCCTCCATTATCTTCTGGAGGATTTCTTTGGCTCTATCCACAACGTATGTTCTTTTTGTAGATCTGACATCCTCTATCTTCAAAACATTGATCTTGGCTTCGCATGGGCCTATTCTATCTATTGTTTCTAGAGATGCTCCAAGAATCGCTGTTTCTACCATATCGAGACTTGATGGAATTGTTATAGTTCCGGGTGTCTTGCCCTTTTGGGGATTTACACTCACCTTTATTCTTCCTATCCTTCCAGTTTTTTGAAGCTCTCTCAAATCCAATTCTTCTCCCAAAAGACCTTCGGTCTGACCAAATATGGCTCCAACAACGTCAGGTCTCTCTACCATTCCATTAGCTGACATCTCAGCATGAATTATGTATTTGGTTGTTCCTATCTCATTTTTAAGAGTGATACCTGCCTTTTTCTGGGTTATCATCTCTTCGACTAAAGCCTTTTTAGTTTTCATACGATCACCTACCATTATAATTATGATCTTTTCTCATTCACTAATACTCTATGCTTCGATTTTTCATACTTCGCTATTTGATTTTATAAACTTTGTTATACAGTATGGTCTTTATCATATAAATTACTTTGCTTTAAAAGTTGCTTATATTTTCATATGCCCACAAAATTGGTATATAATCTTCATTCCTTATTAAAATTGATTAGTTCACTCCCACACAGTATCATTTTAGTTTCTAATTACTTTGTAAGGCTTAATATACTTATGATGCGGTAACAGATGTTGCCGGCACTTATTATAACAGCTATTTTTGCCAGCAGCATATATATTTTTTCTCCATTCATATTTATCACCTTTTCTCTAAAGCTTCACAGGTACTTAATTCACACATAAAACTATCTATATTGAATGGCTTTTGGATAAAAATTGCATTTTCCAGGAAAGATAGATCGGGATCTTCAAAACTACTCTCTATATATAGAAGTTTTGTATCACTATCAATGATTCTTTTCAAATTTTTTAGTTCATCCTTTTGGTTTTTACAGTCTATGATCACAGTGTTATATATGTTATCTCTCAAAAATCTCTCCGACTCTGAAATGGTTCTCGCAGTATCTATAAAGATTAATCCATATGTTTCTAGCATCTCTCTATAGAGACCTGATAGATCTGCATCATCGCAGATCACCAGGATTTTTTTATTAGAGTTCATTCTATCACTTACCTTTCCCCTTGCC
>QMUN01000142.1 GCA_003660605.1 Thermococci archaeon | reverse complement strand
GTATTATCATCAATAGTTACCCTCATGGAAGACGTGTAATCGTATGTGAGGTATATTACTGTATCTTCGCCAGGATCACGGATATCGTTACCATTCTCATCGATCACGTATACATACGGATTAAGGGAAGGATCGAAAGCAGAGCTTTTATCCGCTAATTCTAGTAGAAGATTCCCAAGTCCTGGCTTTGCTTCCAGAGAGTATCTTCCTCCCGTCAAATCCTCAATTCTTAAAAGTTTGGCTTCAGGAAGTCCCACCTCAAAACTTGAGGGTCATAAAATAGTCAGATCTGAAACGTTGTAAATTCCAAGATCAAAGTTATCCAGGAAATAGCCAAGCTCTCCCTCCTGTATAAGATACTCTCCCGAAACAAGATTCGAGAGTCCATTTGTCAGATAGGTTATATCTCCTGTTTTTTCTACCTTCTCAAAAGCTAAATCAAGATTATTTCTCACGGATGTCTCCACAGAAGCTGCTACCTTTGGAAGATCTGAGAATGGTACCTCTATATTTCTCTGAGTCGTCTCCTTAAAAGATACTAAACTTGAGGATATAACTAAAAATGCGCTTACGATAAAAGCTGTAAGGATTAAGTAGAACTGGGCTTTTTTATTCAACTTCTCCCCTCCCTCTTATGAGATAAACATAGTATATATTTAGATCGCTGCCTTCTTTAACATTTATTATTCTTCTTGCAGATACAGCAGTATAAACCTTTCCTCCCCTTCTCAACTCCATGGTCTGCTGTTTATATCCATGAAATTTTATTGAGAGATATCCTGATTCCAGAATATCTATATACCCCGAGTAGCTGTTTACCTCCACGAAATCTCCCTTTCTCAATCCCTGGGCAAGTACCCTGTAACTTCCATTATCGTTTAACTCTACGGTAAGAGAGTTATCCGCATAAGTAAATTTTACGGTCCAATCAAATATATCAATTTCGTAGGGTAGAGTATATAGCACCATATCAGCTTCTGTAAGGGAAAACGCCACGCTGTTCCCATCAGAAGATATACTGTTAACAGTATATTTGTAGTTTATAGTATACTCATCTGTAATTTCTTTCTTGATAAGAAATGTGTCTCCCACCTCCAATCCTCTGTAACTCAATAGATTCCAGGAAAAAGCACCTGAACTCCAATTGGACATGTTAATATAATCATCATCATCTTCAAGATTTAGATAGATCGTATCGTATCCTGGTTCTGAATCATGGTCTACAACTAACATACTGACCGGAAAGAGAAGATCGAACTCTGCATAATGCCAGATATCATTGTTGTTCATGTCCAAAGAAACTATGTATCCATTAGTTAATGTCCCATCACCATCATAATCCACAGCTATACTGCTCGTATCCACAACTATACTCTCTATTTTATAGATGTGCATCTCGTATGTGTACTCTTTTGTTATGTATGTATCCATATCTCTTTTTAGATTATATGGCTCTCTGTTAGCTATGTAATACGATAATTTTCCTTCTCCATGTATCTCCGAGTTTTCCAGGACGGCAAGAACATCATATAGATAATTCTCTCCCTGTACAGTTTCAGAGGTCGGTGCTCCCGTATAACTGACCTTCTCTTCTGACATCATGAAGCTTATTGCCACTATCATTATCGTTGCAGAAAGAAATGCTTCGATTGTTCTCATAAAACCTCTATTATTCATATGCTCACTCCCTGATACTGAAAACCAATCTTTTTTCTTTTAACTCTCCATTCTCTATTACGAGGACAAGTCTCGTAAATACCGCAATTACGCCGCCTCCGGTAGGGATCTCGCCTTTTTCCGGAAAGTATTTCATCATGGAAGGGTCCCCTATCCATGTATCGATCGCTTTTCTATTAAGGAAATAAACTCTGTATCCCTCTGAGTCTATGCCAACTACTCTCAAACCTTCAATCGCTGTAGGTGCCTGCAGAAGCTGGAATATATCTCCTTCTACAAAACCGCTTTTACCGGTACCGTAAAAGTCCTGACTTACCTCATCCTGAAAATCTCTGTTTTTATTTACGTCTATATAAATTCTATCATAGTATTTTTTATGATCTTCATCTTCATTTATTCCACCTTCATAGACATGAGGGACTACAAGGACTTCATAATTTTCATTCCCTATCGTGAGTCTTTCAAGATTGTAGTGAATAACGTCAGTAATGAGATACTGGCGGCCTGATTCGTGTATGGGAAGAACCATCCCATCGTCAGCATCTACAGTTCCGAGAGTCTCCGCTGTGGTAAATGTTGAGGCTATTTCAATAACAAAATCATTCTTCAAATTTAGAGCATCTTTTAATTCTTCGTATGCATCTGGATCGGCTCTGAACTCAACCAAATGATCGTAATCGAGAACGTGATCCCTCTCCACAATGTTGTAGCTGGGGTCACTGATTATCTTTTCTAAAGCCACGTATCCTGCCATCGATACACTACCGTACTCTTCCCTTTCTAAATATGGTGCGATATATCCTGACATGGCAGAGACTATATAAATGAATGCAACTGAAAAAAGCAAGAATGCAACGAGATTGTCAGGGATACTCACTCCCCTTTTGTTTAAAGAGCATGCTCCCATGGATTACACCTCGCTGCATACAATCCATCCTGTATGATCTTTGATAAGAGGATTGTCTATATAACTTGCCTCTATTTTTCCAGTTCCTGCAGCAGAAGGAGTAAACCTTGTCTTTTTTCCACTAAGAGGCTCTAAATCTGTAGTTAATAACTCATCGGTAGCACTCCATGTTACATCAACATCTCCTATGAGATAATCCGATGCATCATATCCTCTTGCATAAAATGTCTTTTTATCTCCTACGATCATTGTTATACCCAGAACGGGAGTTCCGTTGTAGTACTCTATTCTTATATGATCGAGAACTCCGTGAATCGTTATCTCTTTTTGAATTCTGGATCCAAGAACTGAAACTGTTACAGTTGCTATCCCAACGCTACCGCTTTCAAGTTTTGCTGTAGCTTTTCCTTCTGAGTTTGTTCCTCCAGGTGGCGAATAGACAGTTTTAAAATTGTCATTAAAACGTCCAAGATCTGTGGAAAATATAACTTCTGCATTTTCTACTGGAGATCCTTTTCTATCCTTGACAGTAAGAGTTAAAGTAGATAAAGCTGGATCTTCTCCCAGAGTTTTTTCATAAATATACTCATAATCCGCAGTGAGCTCAAGATTTATTGGAATAAGGGGGCCTGATATTTTATCGGCAGGAAATTTCTCTGTTTTTCCCTGGAACTCAAACTTGAAATAATAGAAGTAACTTCCTTCTGACTGTACTAACGGTATCTCATTTAGCAGATCCAACGTATAGTAAAACAGTTCGCCATTATCAAATTTTCCATCCTTTAACTCTGAAGGTATCCCGGGCTTTGAGGATTCGGCTTTCTTCATTTTATAATCCTTGAGTATCGTACCAGAGCCTACATAGAGGGTGGCGTTAACATCTTGAGGATACTCTTCGTTAGAATCAGCTATATTTGCATTCCTAAATATGATCATATATTCAAAATTAGTATCTAAATCTCCTATTTCTGGGATCACGGATCCTCCGTAAAGGATCTTCGAGGAAAAAAGGGTAGCTTTTCCACC